>NZ_BOQB01000043.1 GCF_018332475.1 Bacillus sanguinis
ACCAATCTCCAATTCCTATTTAAAATGAGGATTCCTCACAAAAAAATATTCATAACCGCAAAATTTTTCTATCATTCAAGAAGTTTTAAAAAGAAAATAGCAAAAAATTTTTGCGATTTTATAAGAATTTTAATAAAATTATAAAAAGTCAGTCTTCATAGGGTAAAATGAGGAGAAGATAATCTATGCGTACAGAAGACATTAATTTTAAACAGATCATTGAAATGAATATGCTATATGAAACTTTACTCAATGAACTCGATATCGGGATTCATATTATTAATGAGGAAAGTAAAACGATTATCTATAACCGCAAAATGATGGAAATCGAATCAATGGAACGCTCAGATGTGCTATATAAAAGTCCTTTAGAAGTATTCGCATTTGAAGAAAATAAAAATAGTACTCTTATAGAAGCATTAAAATTAGGAAAAACAAACAAAAATATAAAACAAACGTATTTTAACAATAAAGGGCAAGAAATTACGACTATTAACGATACTTTCCCTATAATAGAAAATGGAAAAATTAAAGGTGCTATTGAAATTTCAAAAGAGATGAATCACTTAAAGCAAACAATAAAAATGGACTCTTCCCGAAAACAAAACACTAAATTTACCTTTGATCACATAATTGGTGATTCTGAAGCCATTCAATCAACCATTACGGAAGGAAAAAGAGTAATTCGTACATCCTCCTCCATACTTCTCGTAGGAGAAACAGGAACTGGAAAAGAACTATTTGCACAAAGTATCCATAATGAAAGTCAACGTTCAACAAAACCTTTCATTTCACAAAACTGTGCCGCTATACCTGATACGCTAATGGAAAGCTTATTATTTGGTACGAACCGAGGTGCATTTACAGGAGCAATCGATAAAGCTGGTTTATTTGAAGAAGCAAACGGAGGAACTTTGTTATTAGATGAGATTAACTCATTAAGTCCAGCACTTCAAGCGAAGTTACTGCGAGCTATACAAGAAAAAACAATACGAAGAATCGGGGGCACACAAGAAAAAGAAATTGACGTTCGTATTATAGCAACTATTAATGAAGACCCTCTTGAAGCTATTACACACAATCGGTTACGGGAAGACTTATATTACCGATTAAGCGTCGTTACTTTATGTCTCCCGCCTTTACGTGAACGAAAAGAAGATATTCCTGCCCTTGTTCAAAGCTTTATTGAAAAGTACAACATTCAATTCGGACTCACCGTAACGGATGTAGATGTACATGTAAGGGAATTCTTATATGCATATGAGTGGCCTGGGAACGTACGAGAATTGGAACATATCATTGAAGGTTCAATGAACTTGGTTGAAGATGAAAATATCATTACAGCGTTTCATCTTCCCACTCGCTTTCGCGAACGAATAAAAAAAGAATTCAATTTGCAACCTTCCCTAACTAATAACGATACTGATACACCGAAAACGTTAAAGCACACAATAGCAGAAATGGAAAAGAACTACATCACCCAAATTTTGAAAGAGTATCACGGTAATATTTCACAAGCTGCAAGGTTTTTGGGATTAAGTAGGCAAAACTTACAATATCGAATTAAAAAACTGCATTTACACATATGAAATGAAGTGAAACTTTAATCTGCGGGGCTTTGTCCATCCTCACCACTTGGACTTTTATTTCCTGTTAATGCAGGATAAATCTACTTCAAAGTGTAAATACAAATTGTGAAAATATGTTACAATGAACATATAACATACTAGAAAGGAACGATATATATGAGTAATGATAACAAATTAAAGTTATTACAATACTTAGCCTTCTTCCCTACCCTTGTATGTATGATGTTACTCATCGATATGAATAGCTCCCTTTATGCAAAGCTACTAGCAACAATTAGCGGCTCCTTTGCAGCTATTATGCTTGCTGCTTTTTGGAATTTGAAGATACGTATGAAGAAAGAAAAATCTTCTTAACGCCAAAACATAAAAAAATCGAGCCTACACAGCTCGATTTTTTACTGATTATTAAAACTCAACATTCTCCAAATACAAACCACTCGCCTCAGCAAGGCAATTAATTTGATTACGTTGTTTCGCCTCTAGAATTTGTGGAATTGCTTTTGCATCTAATTGTCCTAATCCAACTTCAATTAATGCTCCAACAATTTTTCGTACCATGTTATGAAGGAATCCGTTGCCACTTACTCTAATTTGTACAAATCCTGCCTCTTCCATTACTTCAAGTGAATATACTTCTCGTACCATAGACTTTTTCTTTGATTTCGCATTTGAAAAAGCAGTAAAGTCATGTGAACCAACTAAATGTTTCGCAGCTTCTTTCATGCTTTTCACATTTAATTTTTTATTCACATGCATGCTGTATTTACGCATAAATGGATTTGTATGCTCTTCATTCCAAATTTTATACAGATATGTTTTTGCTTTAGAGTTGTAACGAGCATGGAAGCGATCTTGTACTTCTTCTACGTTCGTAATGCTAATATCATTAGGTAAATATTGATTTAAATATTTTTTCACTTTATGTTCCACTAACTTTTCATCACTTTGAAAGTTAGCAACTTGATTTAAAGCATGTACACCAGCGTCTGTTCTACTACAACCGATAATTTCAATTTCTTTCCCGATCATTTCAGATATAACACTTTCGATTTTCCCTTGAATTGTATTATCGTTATTACCGAGACGTTGCCACCCTTTAAAACGCGCACCATCGTACTGAATCGTTAATTTATAATTATTCATTTTACTCTCCTTCATAGAAAATATTCCCTCATATCGTGAGGGAATATGAATAAACTCTACTTTCTAACAAGCTTCACTACATTTTCTACATGAGCTGTATGCGGGAACATATCAACTGGTTGCACATATTCCACTTCATAACTCTTCATTAATGCTTGTACATCACGTGCTAATGAAGAAGGATTACAAGATACGTAAACAACTTGTTTCGGTTTTACCTTTAAAATTGTTTCCAGTAATTTATCATCGCAACCTGTACGAGGTGGATCAACAACAATTACATCTGGACGCCATCCTTCTTTTACCCATTTCGGTAACCATTGTTCAGCTTTACCTGCTTCATATTTCGTATTTGTAAATCCGTGACGCTTCGCATTTTTTCTTGCATCTGCAATTGCTTCTGGGATTACATCCATACCACGTACTTCCGCTGCATCATTCGCAAGCCAAAGTCCGATTGTACCAACGCCACAATACGCATCTACAATTTTTTCATTGCCTGTTAAAGCAGCTGCTTTTTTCGCTTCATTGTATAAAACAACCGTTTGTTCTGGATTCAACTGGAAGAATGCGCGTGCTGACAATTCAAATGATAAATCACCAAGTGTTTCTTGAATTACTTCTTTTCCAGCTAATTTAAATGTTTTATCGCCAAAAATAACAGATGTTTTACGCCAGTTTACATTTTGCATAATTGATTTAACAGCTGGCATTTGTTTTTGTACTTCTGCAATAAATTGTTCTTTATTTGGCAACTCTTCTTTTGTTGTAATAAGTGTGACTTGTACTTCCCCTGTTTGAACTGCAGTACGTGTCACAATAGTACGTACTAAACCTTTTTGCTTTTTCTCATTATAAATAGAAACATTTAATTTTTCTAATATACGTCTTACAACTTTTGTCGCTTCATTTGTTGCTTTATGTTGAATCATACAATGAGCAATATCAATTAACTGATGTGAGTTTTGTTTATACAGCCCTGTAATAACCTTTTCGTCTTTACGTCCTACTTGTAATTGACTCTTATTACGATAATGCCATGGGTTTTCCATACCGAGCGTTGGACGAATTTTCTCTTCCAAACTGTTGTTCATGTACTTCTCGAATGCTTGTACAACGATATCACGCTTTTGATTTAATTGTTCTTTATAATCTAAATGTTGCAGCTGACAACCGCCACACTCTTCATATACCGGACATGGTGCTTTCACACGATGTGGTGAAGCTTTACGAACTTTTTTCACTTTCGCTTCAGCAAAGCCACGCTGAATTTTCGTTGTTTCTGCAACAACTTCTTCTCCTGGTAATGCCCCTGGAATGAAAACAACTTGTCTCTTAAAATAACCAACGCCTTCTCCGTTAATCCCAAGACGTTTAATTGTCACAGGGAACGTTTGACCAACTTCCAATTTACTCTCATGTTGCTTTTGTATCATTATTACACCTCTACTCTATACTTTTCCATAAATATAACGCTGCATAACTGCAGTATGGTTCACACTCTTGTTTCACTTTTTCTAAAAATGCATCATCAGGCTTATCATCTAATTGAAATACACCTTGCACTGCACGCTGAATCCCAATGTCCGCTTTCGGAAACATATTTTTCCGTCCAAGCCCAAACATTAAAAAATTTTGCACTGTCCATGTACCAATCCCCCTAATTGGTAACAATTGTGCTGAAACCTCATCTTCCACCCTGGTTTCTATACTCTCTAAATTTAATGTACCACTGACAATACTTCGACCTAATCCTACTATATATTCAGCCTTTCGCTGACTAAACTTCTGCTCTCTCAATTCCTCTATTGAAATATTTGCTACTATTTCTGGAGTGGGGAAAAAGAATACGCCATTCTTCTCGGTTCCATATCGTTTCACAAACTGTTCTGTTAACACAGTAGCAAATTTCAAATTTATTTGTTGATGAATGATACAGCGAAGAAGACAAGCAAAATAATCAAATTCTAAAATAATTGGAGTATAAGCATATGTTTCAAATAGTGGACGTAATGATGTGTTTAAAAAATGATTTTGTATATCTTGAAACGGTTCATTCCAATGAAAAATGGCTCTCATTCGTTTCATGACTTTCTCCGGATCTCCTGTCTGACTAGAAATCCAAAACTGTGGATTTTGAACAGTACCAATCCCTTGTAAGCGAACAACAACCTGCTCCTTTTCTATACAAAGCGGGACATAAATGACTTTCTCATCTAATTGAATGACGTTAAGCGGATCAAAAGATAAACGTTTTAATACTTCTTCAAAATGATACGGATACTCTAACGTAACATGTTCGCTCCACATACGTTTCCCCATCCTTTTTACACATCATTATAGCATGAGAAAACCGCAAGCATACATGCTTACGGTTGATTGCTTTTTACTAAGTCATCTAGACTTTTAAAATGATACCCTTTCTCGCGCAAATCATCAATGATTTTCGCAAGTGCTTCTGCATTATCTTTTGATATCGCATGAAGTAATAAAATAGATCCTGGATGAATCATCGTCATTACATTATTATGCGCATATTGCCATCCTCTTTGCTCGTCCACTTTCCAATCCAAAAATGCAAGTGACCAAAATACATTATAATAGCCCATTTCTTTCGTAAGAGCTAACGTTCTCTCACTAAATACGCCGCGCGGGGGACGTACATATTTTACTTCTTTTTGCCCAGTTACTTTTTTAATTTCTTCCGTTACACTCGTTAATTCTTCACGAAGTTTCTCATCATTTACTGCTGTGAAATCAGGATGATTCCACGAATGGTTTCCAATAATGTGTCCTTCATCCTTCATTCTTAACAATAAATCTTTTTGCGTTTTAATGTAATGCCCCGTTACAAAGAAAGTTGCTGGTACTTTTTTCTCTTTTAATACGTCTAAGATTTTCCCTGTGTATCCATTCTCGTACCCATTATCGAATGTTAAATAAATATCTTTTTTCTTTGTATCCCCTAAATAAAACCCACCATTTTTTTGTAGTAAATCTGTATATAACTTTCCTGCATCTGGTACTGTTTCATTTTTAGGGCGCGGGATTCCCCAGTTATGTGGAGTATTTGTATAAGCTAGTGCCGAAACTGGAACAAGTGCCATCATAATTGAAAAAATGAGACCGATATATAACCATTTATATTTCATAAATAGTCTCCTTTCCATATATAATCGTACTTGTAGTTTCTGTTGCCTCGCATGCTTTCATGCTGAACATGTTTTTCTATATATACCAAAAAAATGCATCTCGAAGGATTCGAGATGCATTTTTGTTTACTTAAATACTGGCTCTTTAAAGCTAGCTAATTTTTCAAGTGATGTTTTATCAACATCTGCGTGTAAGCTATTACCATGAGAATCCATCGTTACAACTGCTTTAAATCCTTCGATACGTAAATGCCACATTGCCTCTGGAATACCAAATTGTAAGAAATCAACATCTTTTACTTCTTTAATACATTCAGCATAATATTGTGCTGCTCCACCGATTGCGTTTAAATATACACCGCCGTGTTCTTCTAAAGCCGCTAATGTTTTCGCACCCATACCGCCTTTTCCAATGACAGCGCGAATACCGAATTTCTTCATAATATCACCTTGGTACGGTTCTTCACGAATACTTGTCGTTGGACCTGCCGCTTTAATTTGCCAATTGTCATTTTCATCTTTCACGACAACTGGACCACAGTGATAAATAACTTGTCCATCTAAATCTACCGGACAATCATTATCCATTAAATGCTTATGGATTGCGTCACGACCTGTATACATCATGCCATTAATTGTTACAACATCACCAACGCGAAGTTCACGAATTTGCTCTTCTGTAATTGGAGCTTGTAATACAATCTCACGTTGCTCTGTTTTTTCTTGTGCTTCTTGCTGAAGTGTATCGTCACCTTCTTGATATAGCCAATCCATAATTTCACCTGTTTCAGGATGGATTGTTACGCCAAGGCGGCGATATGCCCAGCAATTATATGCAACAGATACGTAGAAGCTAGCTGGCAGACGGTTATAGACGCCAATTTTACAACCAAGTAAAGTTGTTTCTCCGCCAAATCCCATCGTACCAATGCCAAGCTTATTCGCATTTTCTAATACGTACTCTTCAAGTTTTTGTAACTCTGGTATTGGATTAACATCATCTAATGTACGGAATAATTGATTTTTTGCTAATTCGTAACCTGATGTGCGGTCTCCCCCGATACCAACACCAATTACACCTGCACTACATCCTTGACCTTGTGCTTGATATACTGCATGAAGAAGGCATTTACGAATCCCTTCTAAATCACGACCAGCTCGTCCAAGTCCTTCTAATTCACACGGTAAGCTATACTGAATATTTTTATTCTCACAGCCGCCGCCCTTTAGAATTAAACGTGCATCAATATAATCTTTTTCCCATTGTTCAAACTTAATAACCGGCGTACCTGGTCCTAAATTATTTCCACTATTGTCTCCAAAAAGAGAATCAACAGAATTGGGACGAAGCTTACCATCTTTTGTCGCCCGCTCAAGCGCATTATAGATAGCTTCCTTCAACTTTAATTGATTCACACCAACTGGTGTATAAATTTTAAACGTTGGCATCCCTGTATCTTGGCAAATTGGTGAGATGTTATCATCAGCCATTTTAATATTATTCGTAATTGTGCCAAGTGCCATCGCAGAACGAGTCCCTGCATTTTCTCGTTCTTTCGCTTGTTGAATCGCACGACGAACATCTTTCGGTAAGTTCGTTGACGTTTCAACAATTAGTTGATACATACTTTCTTGAAGCTTTTCCATTGTTACTTCCCCCTCAATTGTGAACGCTACCAAAACGTTATGAGATGAAAATCCCATTGTTATGCTCTTTAACTTTTTATTTGTTTCACGCTATTCAAGCATAAATGAAATTTTTCACAACTTGATTATACCTTTTTTTCTACTGTCCTTCTATTATCCATACAGAAAAAGGCTGCCAATTTTGCATTGGCAGCCCTTTTAATATATTATTCGTCTTTTTTAAATTGCTCACATTTTAATTCTAATTCATCTAACATTGCAAGTAGACGATCTACATCTTCTAATTCTACTTCTTCAGGTTCAATTGTATCAATTACTTCAATGAACATATTTAAACGTTCTTTTAAATATACTAATTGTGTATCTTTATCTTGAATTGCTTTTCCCATGAAGGCACTCTCCTTTTAATTCGAGTTGCTTTTATTATACCGCAAAAATGATTACTATGGATATGTAATTTCATCAATTTTGTCACAGTAATTCATTCAAATGTAAGCCTTCTCTCTTTTTTCACAAAAAAGTTTCACTTTATAAAAAGCACATATTCTTCTATTATAGAGAATGGACAAATTGTTATTTCAATAGTCAAAGGAGTATTTCATATGACGATATCACAAAAAATGAAGCCGATTACTCCTTCTTACGATCCATGGGAAGCGTATATGGACCTTGAAGAGTACGGCAAACTACTATTAACAAATGTTGAGTTTACAACGACGACGTTATGCAATATGCGCTGTGAGCATTGCGCTGTTGGTTACACGTTACAGCCGAAAGACCCGAATCCGCTTCCGATGGATCTTTTATTAAAACGATTAGATGAGATTCCTCATTTACGTTCTTTAAGTATTACTGGCGGAGAACCTATGCTTTCAAAAAAATCCGTCGACAACTATGTAACACCACTCTTAAAATACGCCCATGAACGAGGCGTTCGCACTCAAATCAACTCAAACTTAACTATAGATTTAGCACGTTACGAACAAATTATTCCTTATTTAGACGTATTGCATATATCTCATAACTGGGGAACAATTGACGACTTCGTTGAAGGCGGATTTGCAATGATGGAGCGTAAACCTACGTATGAACAGCGTGCAAAATTATTCGAACGAATGATTACAAATAGTAAAGCTCTATCAGATGCCGGTGTACTCGTATCAGCCGAAACGATGCTGAATAAACGAACTCTACCACACATTGAACATATTCATCGTCAAATTGTCGAAGAGATGGGCTGTAAGCGTCACGAAGTTCACCCAATGTATCCAAGTGACTTCGCGAGCAATCTAGAAATTTTAACAAAAGCTGAAATCCGTGATGCAATTGAGCATTTACTAGAAATTCGCGATGAAAATGTATGGATGTTATTTGGGACTTTACCTTTCTACGCTTGTAGCGATGATGAGCGAGACATCGCCACATTTAAGAAATTACAAAAGAGCAAAAACGTAACAGTTCGTAATGATCCAGATGGCCGTTCTCGTTTAAATGTAAATATTTTCGATGGAAATATTATCGTAACTGATTTCGGTGACGTTCCCCTTCTAGGAAACATACAAACAAACACATTACAAGAAGCTTATGACAAATGGAGTGCTTCAAAAACAGCAAAATCATTAAGCTGTCACTGTCCTGCAGTAAAATGCCTTGGACCGAATGTTCTTGTAAAAAACAGCTACTATCCGACAGAAGATTTCTTATCAAAAACAGCAAACATTACATTATAAAAAAACGTCAGCTTATAAGCTGACGTTTTTTCATGTTATTGTGAGTGAGAAGAAGAAATGAATTTAAAGAATAAATGATCATGAATTGGAATAGCAGCTCCGATTCCTTGTGAGGTAATATTTTTTACAACAAGCCTTTTTTGATTTCCTTTTAACACAAGATACACTTCTCCAAACGTTACTTTTCCTTTTTCATTTACTGCTGGTGTATAAGCATATAAATATCCAAGTTGACTAGGACTAATATTATACACGCGCTCATGTCCTGTACCATACCCAATGGTCGTTTTAAATGAAAGTGGCAATTGTACTTTTTCAAGTGCTTTGAGAAGCATCATTTTCTTCACATCTGCAGTATCTTTCATATCTGCTGTTAAATCGCCTTCCACCGTCTTTTGTGTTTCTTGCTTATAACGTAACGGATATAAGCGATCTCCTCCGCGATTATCGTACACATTACGATTTACTTGTTTATATTCCCAATTAATCGATGTATCAAGCGATTCATAATGTAATGCCCATTGACCTAAATAAATCTTCGCTCGGTACCCTACCGCAAGCGGCGCATTCGAAATTGTCGTTTCATTAAACATTCGAATTAAGTCCGGATTTTCAATTTTAATGTTTGCTGTTTTCAATAGTTCTTGAGCAAACTTACTCGGCTGTAAACGCGGTAAATCTTGCGCATCATTTGGAAACGTATTGTCTTTAGAAATATTTAAAACAGATGAAGGCATTTTTGTTTCTACCGTTGTCTTTGCAAAACTCATGTTAGGAAATAATAGAATAAACGAGACCATAGTTGAAAGACATATGCTGTATACTCGTTTCACCTGTCTGGCTCCTTCCTACGTAAAGGTATATATACTACTTTGTTTATTGTTTTCTCTGAGCACAATTGTTATGCCTATTTTTCATAATAAATAAAAACCAATTCCCATAATGACATATGCTGCTAATAACGTACCGCCTTCAAACCAGTTTGTATCTCCATCATTCGAAATCGCAATCGTTAAGAAAACAGCTGTAATCATAGAAACAAGTTCTGGGATTGTAAATACTAAAGGCATCCTTTGCGTGAAGAACATAGAAAGCAGTACTAATACAGGAGCAACAAACATGGCAATTTGCAACGTAGAGCCGACTGCAATTTCAACTGCAATATTCACTTTATTTTTATATGCCATAATAATTGCAGATGCATGTTCCGCTGCATTCCCAACAATTGCAACGATAATAACCCCTATAAATAATTCTGACCAGCCAAACGACTTTGCAACTGTCTCAAATGTATGCACAAGTGCCTCTGACACATAAGCTACCGCAATTGTCGCTATCGCTAAGATGAGTAGTGCTTTACCTTTCGACCACTCTGGTTCTTCCTCATGAGCGACTTCATCACTTTTATGCTGATATACACCGCGGTGTGTAACTAACTTAAATAGCAATGCAGCAAGGTACATAATAATCATAATAATAGACACACCGATACTTAATTGATACGTCTTTCCAGCGTCCATCTTCATTGAAAAAATCTCTGGAATAACAAAAGCTACTACTACAGCAAAGATTAATAAGGCTGAATTATGCCTTGCATCATACACATTAAAACTTTGTCTTTTGTATTTAAGCCCTCCTATAAAGAAGGATAGCCCTCCTACTAATAATAAATTTCCAAGTACAGAACCTGTTAAAGAAGCTAATACAACCTCAATTAATCCTGCCTGAAGTGCAAAAATCGAAATGATTAGTTCAACAGCATTACCGAAAGTGGCATTTAATAACCCGCCTATTCTAGGTCCAGAGACAATTGCCAAACTTTCTGTCGCTCTCCCCATAAAACCCGCTAGTGCGATAATCGTAATGCAATATACAGCGAACATAATTGTTTGAGGCCAATGAAGTGTTTTTCCAAGTACAGAAAGTGGTACCCCAATCAGCGCTACTATAAGAAATATTTTATTAAACATGCTTTTCATCCTTCCATCGTATGTATTTCTCCTCGATATTATTATTATTCTTCTCCTAACTTGTCCGATTTCATCACAATTGCGTTTAAAAAATTGAATTGAAGAAAACAGTATGAAAGATGTTTAAATCATCTTGTTTAAATAGAGAAAATGTAAATTAAGAAAAGAGGTAAAAAATATGCACTTAAAAGAAAAGATCGCAACAATTATTCAAGGACAAAGAACCGGTGTGTTATCCACTGTACGGAATGATAAGCCTCACAGTGCCTTTATGATGTTTTTCCACGAAGATTTTGTACTGTATGTTGCAACAGATCGGAAATCAAAAAAGATAACAGATATTGAAAACAATCCAAATGTCCATGTACTACTTGGACGAGAGGGAAAAAAGTTAGATGAAGATTATATTGAAGTTGAAGGCTTAGCTTCAATAGAGGAAGACTCCACATTAAAAAACAAGTTTTGGAATAATAGCTTAAAGCGCTGGTTACTTGGTCCTGAAGACCCTAATTATGTATTAATAAAAATCAATCCCGACACAATTTATTACATCGATGGTGCTGGTACGACGGAGCCCGAGTTTTTACGACTATAAAACAAAACAAGCCCCCTTTAGGTGGGCTTGTTTTGTCGAAAAGTTCTTCTGAAAAAAACTATAAAATAGGTGGAACTTTCTAAAGATTCTGTTATATAATAGCAGTAACTTAAATAAACTGTATTAAAACAGATTGAGAGGAGAAATAAAATTGATGAAAAGAGAAGAACGCAAAAACATGATTGAGTTTATCGAAAAGAAAAAAGGGATTGAGCGTGACGAATTATTGTTTATGACAGACGATGAAGTAGAACATATTTATAATGTAACGTACTTTTTATATGAGGAAATTGCAGAGTAGTATAATAATCCCCACCTTATTAGCAGTATAAGGTGGGGATTATTTTGTTATTTATTCCACTATTGGCGGACGGTAAAATCCCACTGATTAAGATTTCGCTTTATACGTGAGAATGGTTTTCATGTATAATAATGTAAGATTGGAGGAATTTTACTATGAGTTCATGGCTCTTATTCGCACTATTATCAGCAATTGCTGCTGCCCTTGTATCTATTTTCGGAAAGATTGGTTTAGATGGAATCGATGCCAATGTTGCAACAACAGTTCGTTCTATTATTATGGCATTATTTATGGTGGGCGTTATTATTATACAAGGTAAATTCCAAAATATTGGCGACGTACTGCTAAATAAAAAAGCACTGCTCTTTATCACATTAAGTGGGGTTGCCGGTGCTTCGTCGTGGCTATTTTATTTCCTTGCCCTCAAAACAGGGAAAGTTTCACAAGTGGCTCCTGTCGATAAATTAAGCGTTGTATTTTCTATCATCCTCGCTATGATTATACTCGGTGAAAAGTTAAACTTTATGACTGGCATTGGTGTAGTCTTTATTACAGCTGGTGTACTATTTATTGCTTTCAGCTAAAAAAACCGCTATTAGCGGTTTTTCTTTTTCTTTATGTAAAACCATACAATACATGTAACAACTACTGAAATGAATAAAATCCATATTCCATAATGATGTAGACTATACTCAACGAAACGCCACTTCTCTCCTAACTTCCAGCCAAGTCCAATAAAAACACTTATCCAAATAAACGCACCACCGTAAGCATACAAACAAAAACGCCAAAGTGTTAAATTCGACATCCCAGCAAAATATGCTGTTAAATGACGTACTCCCGGGATAAAGTAACCAATCATTAAAAGAAATGGTCCATATTTTTCAAATAAAATATGTGTTTTTTCAATGTGGTGTTCTTTAATTCTAATTTTTGGCCCATATTTTTTTAAAACAGGGAGTCCCAATTTTAACCCTAATATGTAGCTTAATGTAATGCCTAACATCGCACCAGCCATCCCGCTTAAAAAGGCAGCAGTTCCTGACATAACTCCTTTTGAAACGTTATAACCAACGAAGGTCAATAAAAACTCGTCTGGTATCGGTAATCCAACAATCCCGCCAGCTAAAGCTATAATAATTCCAAAATACCCATAATGTGCGATTAACTCGCCAATATGTTGTTCCATTCGGAAGACACATCCTATGCACGATCGTTATTCCACATTGTGCCCTTTCTATCTTTCAGACAAACATGGTATACATATTCACTATACATTGTTTTTATAATGAACTCTACTTCTATCCATTCCTTTAGCAGGAAGAAAGTGAACCATTAATCGTGCGCCCGAATCCTGCCTACTTCCCTTGTATGCAACGCTTTTTGAAGTACTAGTCCTATTATCCGTAAATAGCTGGATTAAAAAATAAAAATTCATATGCTTGTTTTTTTGTTACAATAAAGGAAAGTTACTTTTCGCAACGGTTTAACTCTCAGGAAAAATGATATACCTAGCAAAAACATAGTTTGGTCGATATAATGCAACTTCTACCTATTAAAAGAACATGCACCCTTTACATACAACATCATTTTTCTAAATTATACAGGGGGAACGAACATGACCATTGAAAATCAATTTATCCAAAAGGTTTACTATAAAACATTTTTAACAGAAGAAACTTCTACTCCAGTATCGGAAGTACTCGGTGAAGCATATATAAATGAATCTACAAACGAATTCTCCAACATTTCTAATATCCGCTTTGCTCAAGGTGAATTTTATTACCAAAATAAAGACTTTGAAGCAGCAATATTTAAATGGGAGAAAGTAAATAACGAACTTGCACTTTGGGCAACCAAAAATATTGCAGATTCTTATTTTGAACTAGGATTCTTGCCAAAAGCAGAAGAAATTTATCAATCTATCCAAACGGAAGATACAACTCTTACAATGGAGGTTTCCTTACAACTTCTTTCTCTCTACATCGAACAAGATCGTTTAGGTCTAGCATTTAAGACGATTAGTGAGGCTGTTGCATTTCAACCTGACTATCCAAATATTACTGCAATTGCTCGCTCATTCTATGAAAAACAAGAAGATTGGAATAACGCCATCGAGCTTGCCGTTCAAGAAGGTATTCGAACAAAATCATTACACTGGTTCGATACTTTAATCAATTATGTGAATCAAGGATTCACAAAACAAATCAAACCAGAATATTTCTATGAATCTTTAAAAGCTTTATATGCAATTGATCAAGTCCAATTTAAAGAACTTGTTATTTCGCTTTGGAACAGCTATCAAAATGAAAACTTGCATCTACCTTGGATTCAAACAATAAATCATTTATTCTTACATATTGAAACAGACAACAATGACGATTGGCATGAAATTGTTGAGCGCTACCAAAATACGTACTTTGAATTAATTACTGGTGAACATTTCATGCATGAAATGCAGGGACTTGTACCAGATTTATTAACAAATTGGTTTAGTTTAACGAAAGCAAAAAATGCCCTATTTGTCTCTGCTGCAGTGTTAGCATGGAATGAAGTTTCACCTACAACTTTAGAGTCATTACTCGTAAAAAGTGCGGGAGCCTTACTCTCTAATGCAACAGCTGAAAAGAATGTAAATATGGAAACAGTTTCTCATTTATTCGAAACAATTGCCGTATGGGCTGAAAAAAATGATGTGGATTTAAGTCATCAATTTACGCTACTCATTCATGAACTGTGTGATTTAAATGTTACACAATTACTAATAGCGGGAACTAGTGACCATGATAAATCATCATTCATCAATTCAATATTAGGAGAGAACATCTTAACTGAGACTGTAACAACTCCTATTCTATTTAAAGATGATAGCCAAACTGAAATAACAGAATTCACTGCGTTAGATGTACACAATATAGGGAACTTTGATGAATTCCATCAAATAATGGCTACACCTTCCGAGTCAGAACTTGAGAAAAAATGTATAGAAATTAAGTTACCAAGTAGATTTTTAAGAAAAAATAAATTTGCATTCCTTGTTACGCCATCCGTTCAAGGACAAGTGGATAAAAACAGCTCATACTTTGAATACTTACAAGCAGCAGATAGCCTTATTTACGTATTGAATTCTGCTTCATCATTACACGGTGAAGAGCTTGATACATTACTGTATTTACGTGAACAAGTACCAAACTTACAAATTCATTTCGTATTACACACAAATAATACGGTCAATAATGAAAAACTAATGAGTAAGATTAAAGTCCATTTCCCAAATGCAAAGTTCTTCCCATACTCTCCTTCACAAGAGAGTAGCCAGCAACTTGGAGATGTGACGGAGTCTATTCTTTCTAATCTAGCAGAACGTGATATAGAACAAGAACGTATAGAAAAACTAATATGGTTTACTCAAAAGACAATCGCATACCTTGTAAATGAACGTGTGGAATTAGAAAATACATTAGTGAAATCAGTACGCTGGAATAAACATATCTCAGTAAAACTAAACGGATTTATTAACAACCTTACTGCTCTTGAAAAAGATAAAATTCGTTCTATTACTGAATCTTATCTTTTAACGAAAGAAGAAATCACACGAGATATCCACTCTCAAATTCCTGAATTATTACAGAGCTGTTCTGACCTTGTTCAAGAAGATAGTGATTTCAAATTAGTTCATGAAGAATTAAATACTGCCATGAACGAACGAATTCAAAAACATGTACAGCAAGTGCTACTCCCTAAATTTACTGGGTTTATTCAAGAGTGGATTGAAACAGCGCATAATGAATTTATTCAAGCTCAATCTTATTTAGATGAAATGAGTGAAACGTTTAATAAATTATATAAAGAAGAACGTATGAAACTTCCTTGTGATTTCAAATTACTAGATGATTGGCATCGAGATGTTGTACGTATGACAAATCGAATTACAGTATCGAACATCAATATTTTATTACGCTTTACACCCACACAATTTTTCTTAAAGAGCGCGGGAAAACTATTTGGTAATATGCAAAAAAATCAATCTATGCTCGCAAACAAATATAAACAATACATTGAAACGGAAGATTATACGGAAATTGCTCAAACAATCTCAAAACAATTCTTCCTTCAATTTGAAGTATTTGAAGGCGCATTAGAACGAGATATCATGATGTTCTTTAAAGATCCACTTAGCATATTGAAACAAAATGTAGAAGCCGCTCAACTTGAAATACAGGAAGACGAGCAAACATTAGCAACGTTAAGAAGCAACCCAGAAACTTATCACGATCCGTTAGCCTTCTTTAAACTGCAACTATTGCAGCACAAATTCGTTTTAAGTACAAACAAAAACAATGAAGACGTCTATGAATTTAATGAGTCTCCTACGATTTAACATAAAGTGAAACTTTAATCAGTGGGGGGCTTCATCCCCCACTGATTATTAGTTGAACCAATCGGACTTTTATGGGCAGTTGATTCCCCACCTAACTTCCTTGCTTTCGCTGAATTTTGAGGTGGGGGTCTTACTGCCCATTAAAGCGGGATAAAAAACCAAGCAAATTTCAGTTTGCTTGGTTTTTTACCTTAATTCATTATTTTCATATGTTCAAATGGATAATAAATTGCCGCTAATTCTCCTAATACCTCTTCTCTATCAATAAGTCCTAAACCATTTCTACTATCTCTACTTATTAAACGGTTATCTCCCATAACAAAAATTTTATTTTTAGGAACTGTAATCGGTCCAAAGTCCTCTGTTAAATTCATAAGTTTTTTTTCAGCTTGCTTTCTATTACTATACAAATACGCTTCCTCTATCACTTCATGATTCACATATAATTGATCATTTCTCACCTCAATGACATCGCCAGGCAAACCAATAACCCTTTTCACATAAAAATTATCCGTCTTCACAACAATAATATCTTTTCTCCCATAACTTTCAAATTGCTTTGCCAACTTATTTACAATCACCTTATCCCCATCTTGTAACGTTGGCTTCATGGACGCTCCTTTTACAGTCGTAGGAAAAAACACAAAAATTTTTGCTAAAAATACTAACAAACATGCAATTGCAATTGTTCCAAAGAATTCACGCAAACGTTTTTTCTTTTGCATCATTCCACCATCTCATTATCTTTTTACTTTTATTATAAGGACTTCCACTATATAATTTCCATAAAATTCTGAATTATATAATTCAAATATTAAAAACTTAAAAATAAACTCCTCATAAATTTCTTATTTTATATACCATATTCTATATATTTTTTTACTATTTATGGGCAGTAAAACTACCATCTCAAAATTCAGCTGGAGCAAAATAGTAAAAAAGATACTCTCCAAATAGTCTATCCACTATTCAAAGAGTATCTTTTTATATTCCCACATATACAATACACATTTGAGCTGCTACATATGTAAACCAAATCCAAAGTGGTTCATACTTTAATTTGCGCCCTCCAATATCTGTCACACCTATAATAAAATCAGAAATCACAAATAGTAAACCACCAAAAGCTGGTATCCACCATATTCCTGTATTCTCATAGTATAGGGCAAATGCAAAGCAAGCCATTCCTCCAACCCACAGTCCGTAAATTAGAGCTCCTGTCGTAAACAATTTATCTTGTTTATCATTTCGTATAAAAAAGAACCATCCTATAATGAGAAAGAGTCCGTATACGAGTAAACCAAACCAAAAACCATCCCAAGAAATGCCTGTTTGCAAAAATGCTTTTACATAAAAACAATGCGCAAGGGCGAAAGTAATCATCCCTCCGATTAATCTGTGACCAATTGGAATTAAACCTGCCATAAATAAATCTCCTACAGTTGATAACGTCATCCCTAGTGCAACCCACGTACTATACTCTACTGATGGATCTTGTAACCATATCCAAATTGCACTTGCTGTTAAAGAAAAACTAAGAATAAGACGCACCGCTAAAGGTAACGGCATATTATTTCTCGTTTTTTTTGTCTGCCCTATTGCATACATTGCACCAATTAAAAACAGAATAATTTGTCCAATTAACACCATGTAAAGTAGATTCATAACATGTTCTCCTCAATAAATGCTTTTGTATCTTTTTTCGTTACACCTAGTCTATTATCCTTTTTCTATATAAAAAAAGAAGAACAGTACTGTTCTTCCATTGTAATCGTTTTCCAGATCTCTACGCCACTTGTTTTTCTCGCTCCATTTTCTGCTTAGCTGGCGTACGATTCACCACGATAATTCCCGCAGCTACACATGCTAAACCGAATAATACAAATGAATGGATTGCTTCTCCTAAAATCATGCTCGATAATAACACACCAAATACGGGTATAAAGAACATGTACATTGATACTTTTCCAACCTTGTTGTACTTCATAATTGTATTCCAAATACAAAAGCCTGCTGCGGATAAGAAAGATAAGTAGAGAAGCATAAATATTGCATGTACACTAAATGTAAATGGCATGACTCCAACTTGCAAAGCCCCTATACATAATAGCCCGATAGAACCAAAAATCATTTGGTATGCTGTCATATAGCCAACATCTAATGTTTTGCTACCTTCTTTCGCCAATATGTTTCCATATGAATACAACATTGCTGCACTAAGAAGTAATAAACTACCGATTCCGAAATGGAATGAAAAACTACCATCACTCGGTACATTTACTAAAATGACACCACAAAAGCCGATAGAGACCCCAATTATTTTTCTCATATTGAGAGCGTCATCTTTATATAAAAAGTGAGCAAGTAAAATTTGAAAGAATGATGATGTTCCTGAAATGATAGCTCCTTCAATACCAGAACTATAACTCATTCCAATATAAAAACATATATATTGAAGAAATGTTTGAAATAAACCAATTTGTACTAACTGCTTCCCCGTTCCTTTTCTGAAGCTCATATCTTTTCCTAACACTTTAAAGAATAATAAGAGCATGACTCCAGATAAAAAGAAACGATAACCAGCAAATAATATTTGCTCCCCAACTTCTTGTGGCTGAATTCCAAGTTCAGCATAACTTAATTTAATAAATGGGAATGCGCTCCCCCATAAAAAAGTCGCTACTATTGCAGCAATTAATACGCCAATCGGATGGGTAAAAAATTTCTCTGTCTTCACTTGTTGTCTTCCTTTCCGATCTTTTTATGAACAATATTCATATATACCAAAGGAAGTATGAAAACACAAGTTTTCAGTTTATACGCAAACAAAAACATATCATCTAACGAAAACATATGCTATACTATAGAATAATTACAACATAATAACTATTAAAATCAGATTCAACAGAAATGCTGCTATCCATTATGGATGGCAGCTTTCGTCGTTTTATAGGGGTTTCGATTTTGATTCTTTTTCTCAATAAGAATTTGGAAGGAGCGAGTAGTAATGAACTCAGAAGTAAAAACATTACAAGTACAAAAGTCTATTTCTCATCCCTCTTTATGGGATACATTAAAGAAACATTATGAACTTATATTTGCAATCGCATCTGGTATTTTCATTTTAGCTGGTTGGTTATTCACAAAGAACGATGTAATGAATGTAGGCATTACTTGCTATATCCTTGCTTATATAGTTGGTGGATATGCAAAGGCGAAAGAAGGTATTGAAGATACCATTGAAGAGAAAGAGCTAAATGTCGAAATGCTTATGCTCTTTGCTGCTATCGGCGCTGCAATGATTGGCTACTGGGCAGAAGGTGCAATTTTAATCTTTATCTTCGCACTAAGCGGTGCGATGGAATCTTATACATTAAGTAAAAGTCAAAAAGAAATTTCAGCGCTTCTTGATTTACAACCTGAAGAAGCATTACGTATTTCAAATGGAACCGAAGAACGTGTTCCTGTTGGACGATTACAAATTAACGACATTATTTTAATTAAGCCAGGTGAGCGCGTTCCTGCTGACGGTACGATTCATAACGGTGAAACAAATATCGATGAAGCTACTATTACAGGGGAACCTATTCCGAATGAGAAAAAATTCGGTGATGAAGTATTTGCTGGTACTGTAAATTTACGCGGTGCTATCGAAGTTAAAATTACGAAGCCGAGCGATCAAACATTATTCCAAAAGATTATCCGTCTTGTCCAAAGTGCACAAAGTGAAAAATCACCATCACAACTATTCATTGAAAAGTTTGAAGGAACATACGTAAAAGGTGTACTACTCGTTGTTGCGCTTATGATGTTCGTCCCTCATTTCTTACTGGACTGGAGCTGGAATGAAACGTTTTATCGCGCTATGATCTTACTTGTAGTCGCATCTCCTTGTGCACTCGTTGCTGCCATTACACCAGCAACATTATCTGCAATTTCTAACGGAGCAAGAAATGGAATTCTCTTTAAAGGCGGTATACATTTAGAACGCCTCGCTTCCGTAAAAGCAATTGCCTTTGATAAAACAGGAACATTAACGGAAGGAAAACCTACCGTAACAGATGTATATGTTCGAGAAAATATGACAGAAAAAGAAGTGCTTTCCATTACAGCAGCAATTGAAAGTCACTCTACACATCCTTTAGCTGAATCTATCGTTAAATATGCACAACATGTGCATGACATTACATTAAAAAAACCAGAAAGTGTTGAAGATGTAACTGGTTTTGGGCTAAAAGGAATATTCGAAAGCAAAGCTTATAAAATAGGTAAAGCTGATTTTATCGGTGATGAAACAAAGACATTTCATAATGGTATTTCTGCCTCACTTGAAAAAGAAGGTAAAACTGTCGTTTATATTAGTGATGAAGAAGGTATTCTTGGACTTATCGCTTTAAAAGATACACTTCGCCAAGAAACAATAGCTGCTATTCGCGAACTACAAAGTATCGGTGTCGAGGCAATTATGATTACTGGAGATAATGAAGAAACGGCAAAAGCTATTGCCTCTGAAAGTAATATAAAGGAATATTACGCATCATGCTTACCAGAAACAAAAGTGGAAACGATTAAAAAGCTAAAAGAAAAATACGGGACAGTAGCAATGGTCGGAGACGGTATAAATGATGCCCCTGCACTCGCTACTGCTAGCATTGGTGTAGCGATGGGAGAGGGAACAGACGTAGCTTTAGAAACTGCAGATGTTGTACTTATGAAGAACGAGTTATCTCGACTTTCCCAAGCAATCCGTTTATCAAAACGAATGAACCGTATTGTAAAGCAAAACGTAATCTTTTCACTAGCTGTAATTGCAATGCTGATTTGTTCAAACTTCTTGCAATTTTTAGCTCTGCCATTCGGTGTTATTGGGCATGAAGGAAGTACGATTCTTGTTATTTTAAACGGGTTACGATTATTAAAAGGAAACAAGTAAAACGGGTCCCTCATAAAGGACCCGCTTTTTTTTAATGGTAGCTATTATGCCCGTTCGCACTACCACTCGTTTTATGCTTTGGATGCGAACTGCTCTTTTGTTTATTGTTATTTTTATTGTTGTGATTCTTCTTATTATTACTCATGAAATATCCCCCCTGTTCCTTATTATTATGGAACAAGAAGTCACTTTTCATTACGGGAATTATTGTCACCCGTCCTATAATGATGGAGTAAACCATTAATTTCGCCGCCAAGTAAAATTACCCATCCGGTTAAGTAGAACCATAACATTAAAACAATGATACCACCGAGACCACCATATGTATTCGCGTAATTCGCAAACTTATCTACATAATAAGCAAATGAGTACGATACCACAATCCATCCGATAGTAGCAAACAAAGCCCCTGATACAACTTCTCTTCTCTTTAATTTTCGATCAGGTGCAAACGTATATAAAAAGCTAAATAATGCAAACAAAACAAAGAAACTCGACACTAAACGCGTAATACTCCACGCATAAGAATAAGTATCTGATAAGCCAATTATTTCTGCCCCAATTACTTGTCCAAATACTGGGACAAGTAATGCAAACACAATCATAAAAATGATTGCTAATGTAAACAAAATAGATAAAGCTCTAGTTTTAATAAAAGAGCGAGTTTCTGTCACATCATAAGCACGGTTAAAAGCGTTCATAACCGCATTCACTCCATTTGAAGCAAACCATAGCATCGATAGTAAACCAAATGATAATAAACCACCATTTTGCTCATTTACAACTTTATCTACGTTTACTTCAATTAAGTTCATTGCATCTTCCGGTACGTAGGGTTCTAATAAATCGAGCACACTTTCTGTTTGAAGGTCAATAAATCCAAGAAGCGTAATTAAGAAAACAAGCCCAGGGAAAATCGCAAGCAAGAAGAAATAAGCGAGCTGTGCTGCCAAGCCCGCTACATCGTCGCGCATCGTCCGGTCATACAAATCTTTACCAAACGAATAAGTACGATTTCTTCTCACCTTTTCTAAAATTTTTCTCATATATGTTTAAACGCTTTTCTTCTCTTCTTTATCTTGCTTCAACTCAATGTACGCTTCAGTTTTTTTTTCCTCAACATTGGGATCTTTTATAAATAGTTCACGCGCTTCTTTCATACCGCCATCTTCAGCAACTACTGGCTCTTCTTCTGCTTTCAGTTCATCTACTTTTGGGGATACAGCTTGAATTTCAATCGTTTCTGGCTTCTCTGCTTGCTCAACTTTTTTCTTACTAAAAATTTCTTTCGTTTCTTTTAACGTCTCTACAACAGACGGAGTTAATTTTTTAATTTCTGCTACTTTCGCTTTCACTACATTTAAATCAGCAAGTTCGCGTCCTTTATCTGTAACAGTTTGCACTTTTTCTTTTATCTTTGCATTTTCACCAATTTCAATCATCTTTGTTTTTGCTTTTTCCGCAGTATTTTTTACTTTTTCACGGTTTTCCTTCTTTAACATAGATACAGCTACACCTGCAGCTACACCAATCGCAATGTTTCGAGCAATATTATTTTTCTTTGCCATATTCCTTCACCCTTTCATTTCTTATGTTAGAAAGTATTTCTTTCTAAGCTTCTTCATATTCCTTGTTCATTTCGAATGAAAGCTAATAGCTTTGCACACCCTTCTGTTACAAGGTCATATACTTCTTGGAAATTCCCTGTATAGTAAGGGTCGGGAACGTCTGTCCAGCCACCGTCTGGAACAAAATCGGACAGTCTACCAATATAGCCTCCAGTTTTACCTAAACTTTTTAAATCTGCTATATTCTTGTTGTCCATGGCAATAATATAATCAAACTTTGTTAAGTCTTCTTTTTCTACTTGCCTTGCTTTAATTCCTTCAAAAGTGACTGCATTTTCTTTTAAAATTTTTTGTGTTCCTTTATGTGGCGGATGGCCAACATGCCAATCTCCAGTTCCTGCAGAATCAATGACAATTTTCTCTTCGAGTCCCTCTTTTACGACAAGATCTCGAAAAATCGCTTCTGCCATTGGAGAACGGCAAATGTTCCCAAGACAAACAAACAATACTTGAACCATATTTTTGTTTCTTCCCTTCTTGGTGCATTTCTTAATATATACTTATAGTATAAACAACCAATTAGTGAATATAAAGGAAATCCCTACTAATTTAATAGGATTGAAAAGATTCATTAACGAAAATGATAAAAAATGTTAAGATAGCCTTATGTTATTTTAAAGGGGGACACTTCGGTGGATTTATCCGTAAAGTCAGAAGAAAACGTTGAATATATGGTCGAAGCTATTAAAGAAAAATTACGTATGGTTAATGCTGGAGCGATGAGAGCTACTAGCTTTAATGAAGAAATGTACGAAGACTTACGTGACATTTACGAGCATGTTATGAAACGTGAAACATTCAGCATTAGTGAAATGCAAGCTATTACAGAAGAATTAGGTACATTAATTAAAAAGTAAAAAAGCCTCCTTATGAGGCTCTTTTTTATTTCCAACAAATTCATGACAACTCTTCTCTTTCTCTCAACCAACTGTAAAATATTATACAATAGAAGTAGAACCTCACCTTAGATTTTTTCTCCATACATACTACTCACAAATAATAGCAACACTACCATTGCTAACTGTTTTTACTGGAGGTGCTTACTTATGAGCAATTGGTACAGTAAGACGAAAGATCAAACATTAATCGACTTAGAAACAAATGAACAACACGGTTTAACAGATGAAATTGTAAGTGAACGTTTAAAGCAATACGGCTCCAATGAATTAGCTACAAAACAAAAACGCACTTTATGGCAGCGTATTTTCGCCCAAATTAATGACGTCCTCGTATATGTCCTTATTATTGCTGCCCTTATTTCTGCCTTTGTAGGTGAATGGGCTGATGCAAGTATTATCGCGCTCGTTGTAGTTTTAAACGCGGTTATTGGCGTCGTCCAAGAATCAAAAGCAGAACAAGCTTTAGAAGCATTGAAAAAGATGGCGACACCTAAAGCTATCGTCAAGCGAAATGGAGAACTAAAAGAAATTCCATCTGAGCACGTCGTTCCCGGTGATATCGTTATGCTCGACGCTGGACGATATATCCCATGTGATTTACGGCTTATCGAAACTGCAAATTTAAAAGTTGAAGAATCTGCTCTAACTGGTGAATCTGTCCCTGTTGATAAAGACGCAATCTACCATCCTTCCATGCAAAGTGATGAACAAGTACCACTAGGCGATCAAAAGAATATGGCCTTTATGTCTACTCTTGTTACATACGGACGAGGCGTCGGTGTTGCTGTTGAAACTGGAATGAACTCACAAATTGGTAAGATTGCTACTCTTTTACATGAAGCAGACGATGATATGACACCACTTCAAAAAAGCTTAGCACAAGTCGGAAAGTATTTAGGCTTTGTCGCTGTTACTATTTGTATCGTTATGTTTCTCATCGGTTTTTTACAAGGCCGAGATACGTTAGAAATGTTTATGACTGCTATTAGTTTAGCCGTTGCAGCTATTCCAGAAGGGTTGCCAGCTATCGTTTCCATCGTTCTTGCAATTGGTGTGCAGCGCATGATTAAACAAAACGTCATCATTCGGAAACTACCAGCTGTTGAAGCTCTCGGTTCTGTCACAATTATTTGTTCAGATAAAACAGGTACGTTAACACAAAATAAAATGACCGTTACTCACTTTTATAGTGATAACACATACGATCAATTAGAAAATTTAAATGTAAATAATGATACGCAACGTCTATTGTTAGAAAATATGGTGCTATGTAACGATGCGTCTTACAATAACGAATCACAAACCGGAGACCCGACTGAAATTGCTCTTCTCATTGCCGGAAGCACTTTTAACATGCAAAAAGATCATTTAGAAAAGATACATGAGCGTGTTAACGAGATGCCTTTCGATTCAGATCGTAAAATGATGTCAACCGTGCATACATACGATGAAAGCTACTATAGCATGACGAAAGGTGCTATCGATAAACTCTTACCTAGATGTACCCACATATTAAAAAACGGTAAAATAGAGGGGCTAACAGAGCCTGATAAAAATCAAATATTAGAAGCTGCGGGGGTAATGTCTCGAGAAGCTTTAAGGGTACTTTCATTCGCATTTAAACAATACAATTCAAACACTGTGGATATAAATCACCTTGAAGAAAACCTCATCTTTATTGGTCTTGTCGGTATGATTGATCCACCGCGAACTGAAGTAAAAGATTCCATTACAGAATGTAAAAAAGCAGGTATTCGCACAGTTATGATTACTGGTGACCATAAAGATACCGCTTTTGCAATCGCCAAAGAACTTGGCATTGCTGAAGAAATATCTGAAATTATGATTGGAACTGAATTAGATAACATTTCAGATACAGAGCTAGCAGGCAAAATTGATCACTTACATGTATTCGCGAGGGTTTCTCCAGAACATAAAGTAAAGATCGTAAAAGCATTACGCGCAAAAGGAAATATCGTTTCTATGACTGGCGATGGTGTCAATGATGCACCATCTTTAAAACAAGCTGACGTCGGCGTAGCGATGGGCATTACAGGAACAGATGTTGCAAAAGGAGCAGCAGATGTCGTGTTAACAGATGATAATTTCTCATCTATCGTGAAAGCTGTTGAGGAAGGTAGAAATATTTATCGTAACATAAAAAAATCAATTCTCTTCCTACTCTCTTGTAACTTTGGAGAAATTATCGCTTTATTTTTAGCCATTTTACTCGGATGGGCAACACCTCTACGACCTATTCACATTTTGTGGGTGAATTTAATTACAGATACACTGCCTGCATTATCACTTGGGGTTGATCCTGAAGATCCCGGTGTGATGAAGGAAAAGCCACGACATGCGAAAGAAAGTTTATTTAGTGGCAGCGTTCCGTTTCTTATTTTCAATGGGGCTGTCATTGGACTGTTAACGCTAATAGCCTTTATCGCCGGAGCAAAATTCTATACCGGAGATACAAATTTATTCCCTCTTTTCCCAGAGCGAATTGATGAGGATGCTCTATTACACGCTCAAACGATGGCATTTGTCGTTCTTAGTTTTTCTCAGCTCGTTCATTCATTTAACTTGCGTTCAAGAACGAAATCCATTTTTTCAATTGGGATATTTACAAATAAATATTTAGTCTTCTCCCTTCTTATCGGTGTTCTTATGCAAGTTTGTATCATCTCCATCCCACCTCTTGCAAATATATTCGGTGTGCATGCATTAACGATGCGAGATTGGGGATTTGTTCTCTTATTAAGTATCATTCCACTTGTTGTGAATGAGATCATTAAATTAGTGAAGAGAAACTAAAAGGCAATGAGGATTATTCCTCATTGCCTTTTCATTTATTTCACTATTTGCTTGAGATGTCCCCACTGATTAAAGTTTCACTTTATCCTTGTAATTCTTTTTTAATGTTCTCTGTTAATGTAGCCATACGTTTGCGGCCTTCTTCACGCTCACGTTTATTTTGTTCCTCAATTTGTTGTGTTTCTTGCATACCTCTTGAAATAATGTTCCAAGTTTCCTCAAGTGTTTCCATCTTAATACTAGAAGAACCTGATAATCTCGCCACTTCCACACTTTGCGTTGCTATATTTTGTGCATTTTTCTTAAGTAATTCATTTGTACGGCGATCCAGTTCAGCCATAGAATCTGCAACTAGCTTTTGACGCTTCGCATTTACCGCTTGAATGATGCCATTTTTAAAGATAGGAATCGTTGTAATAAATGCTGTATTGATTTTACCAATTAATTTATTATTACCACGTTGAACCATACGAATTTGTGGTGCTGTAAGTAACGCAACCATACGTGCTTTTTCTAAATCATCAATACGCTGTTCTAAAATTTCAACAGAGTTTTTCAGTGACTCTAATTCAATGCCTGCTAATTGGTCATTGTTACGTACACGCTCTTCATACATTGGAACTAACTCTGTATTTAAACGCTCTAATAACATTTCCCCTGCTACCACATACTTTTCTAAGTCTAAGTAATATTTTAAGTTTTGCTCATATAAGCCGTCTAACGTACCAATTGATTTTTTCATTTCATCTTGATACTTTGTAATTTCTACATATACTTTATCCATTTCACGACCCATTGTTTGGTACTTACTAAAAATCTGTTCAATCATTTTATCAGCTTTTTTGAACATACGTGAGAAGAAACCGCTTTTCTCTTCCGCAAAGTCTTTACTATCAAATCTATCCATAATTTTACCAAGCTGTTTTAATAATTCTCCAGAGTCTTCTATTTTCGATAAAGACATTGTATGTAAAATTTGATCAGCAAAACGTGAAATTTCCATAGACGGTTCTTTTCCAAGCTCGATTAATTCTAACTGATCTTTAATATCTACTGCATTATAAATACGTTGTACTTCTGCATCTTGTCTAAGTTGTAAACGAACATCCTGTGCCGTTTGCTCATTTAATTCTGTTTTCGAATCTAGCATGACTGGGTTATTCATATGGTATTCTCCCTTTCCTTATAAAAATGGACGAAATAGTCCTTTTATTGTTTGTGATAAATTTTTATAGGCTGATGAACCATGAAACTCAAGATCGAAATTAACTTCTTCAAGCCAATGGGAATCAAATGCTCCTGCTTCAATATACGGTTCAATATCATTTCTCCCCGTTGGATTAAAGTGGAATACATCTACTCCAATTTGATTTAAAAATAATAATAAAACAGCATCCGAACGGCTTAATTCTCCGCTCTTCTCATTATTAAATATAACAATTTTCGGTACTTCTTGCGAATAATCAAATTTCTCAAGTTGCTCTAAAATTTTCGGCGGTATTTGAGAAAGCTGTGCGAAAACATACAGCGCTACATCTTGTTTCGTCTCTTTCGCAATGGGTTTACACATTTCACTTTCGCACGCATGAATAATCGCCTCTGCAATACCATGTTGCAACCCTTCTGGCAAACGCTTATGTGGCCACCAATGACTGTTCATAATTAAATCAGGGTGTAATTTGCCCCCGCGGTCTAACGCATCTCGGTAATGATATTGGAAATTTGCTTTTTGTTCTTTCGTAATCGGGAATGTGTTTATTAATAAACTGTTATCAAACGATGTAACAGCCTTTAATCGCTGAAAATATTCTTTATCATTCTTTGAAACACCTGATATTTTCGCAAATAAAGAAGGGATATAAATGTGTTTATTTTCAACAAAAAATGTCGGACGTACAAACGCCTTTTCTTTCGTAATTAAAAAGAGTTCATCATATGTTGTTTTTAGTGTACGAGCTACAGGTGTATAGGAACGAAATTGCCACGGCTTGTACAACAGTGAATTATCGTGGTGAAGTACTTGTTCAATTTCTTTTGAAGCTTGATATGCTACTGTTGCCACACGCTCGCGGCGGCGATCTGGAAATGGCTCAAGAGAAATGCGACCTGGGTGAGACACAACAAAACTTCTTCCTTCCTCATCAACATTCTCAAATCCATCTTTTCCTTCTGGGTGATAATAAAGTACATCGCAGCCGAGCATAATAAGAAAGTATAAGAAATATATACGGCTTTCCTGTGCATCACCGTACCAAACGATACGCGGCATTTGTTTCTTATAATTAATCGTAGAGAACCACTTCGCTACGTAATTTTCACTTAACTTAATCATATCGATTAAGAAACGACGGAATCCTTCTGTTTTTAATGATTGGTTATGTTGTTTTTCATACAATTTCAATACAGAAATAAACGTCGTATGTATAAAATGCTGTAAGTCAGGATTGTCTACTTTTGGTAAGAGTTGTTTTCCAGATAAATGGGCTACAAGCCGATTTACTGTAAGTCCATTCGGTGCTTCTTGATGTAATGTAAAAACCTCTTGAATATGGCGCAGTTTTTCGGGATCAATGACCTTATTTAAATTTTGTTCATGCAAAACCTCAATCCCTTTTACTTCACTATAATCAAATAGCTCATTGAAATATTCATCTACATCATTAGGAACACCGAGAATACGAGTTGCTATATAACTAAACTTCATCTCATTCTCTGTCAGTTCATATTGTGGGCGTTTTTCTAA
Source organism: Bacillus sanguinis (assembly GCF_018332475.1). Classification (GTDB taxonomy): domain Bacteria; phylum Bacillota; class Bacilli; order Bacillales; family Bacillaceae_G; genus Bacillus_A; species Bacillus_A sanguinis. The sequence goes on from NZ_BOQB01000043.1 coordinate 29,526, forward strand.
AAGCGCTTCAAATTGCTTTAAATCTGATTCGTCTTTTAATGCATATGGTTGAAGTGTAAAACGTGAAAACACAACAGTTCACCTCCAAAAACATTTACTTTTTTATAAAGTCTCTCTTCTATTATAAACTATTTTTGATTATAAAAAATGGGCGCTCGCATAACGAGCAAACCCATTTCAATTATTTATGATTATTTTTAGTAGCTGCAACTTCTTCTTTAGCTTGTCCAGAATTCTTCATGTAGTGAAGTATAAACGTTGCTCCAAATGCTACAACTAAAATAATAAAGAATAGCGTATGGCTTACTTCAATATGAACAACAGACAGTAACATTTTTGCTGCAATAATTAAGATTAAAATATATGCTGTCGTTTCAAGTTCTGGAATACGCTCTAACAATTTTAAGAATACACCAGCAATACCGCGCATCATTAAAATACCGAGCATTCCACCTAATAATAGAATCCAAACTTGATTTGATACACCAAATGCAGCAAGTACGCTATCTACAGAGAACGCGATATCCATTAATTCAACCATCGCAACTGTTCCCCAGAAGACACCAAACATTCTGAAGAGAATACTGTTTTGGTTCATACCATGAGCTTCCTCTTCTTCTGCATTACCTTTTCTTTTATCAATGAAGTATTTAACTGAAAGCCAAGCTAAGTAAAGTGCACCTAACACTTTTACCCACGCTAATTTAATTAAGAACATTCCAATTCCAATCGCAATAAAACGGAATACATAAGCTCCAATAAGTCCATAGAATAATGCTTTTTTACGCTTTTCTTCCGGAAGGTGCTTTACCATTACCGCTAATACAAGTGCGTTATCAGCAGATAACAACCCTTCAAGTACAACAAGTGTACCTATTAATCCCCAAGATACTGGATCTTGCAATACTTTAATCCACATGTCCAAGTCGAAAAACTGAGCATACGTATCAAGGATTCCTTGCAAAATACTCATCTTACCTTTATCCCCTATTCTTTGCTAGATTTATAGAAAGGTCAAAAAAAGGAAACGAATATCGTTTCCTTTCTATGCATCCAAGCCATACGCTCTTACAAGCGCACCTAAACCACCTTGGAATCCGCTTCCTACTGCATTAAACTTCCACTGTCCATTATGACGGTATAATTCACAAAAGACAACTGCTGTTTCGATGGAGAAATCTTCCCCTAAATCAAAACGAAGCACTTCTTCATTCGTTTCTTCATTTGCTAAACGAACGAATGCGTTTCCAACCTGTCCGAAGTTTTGATTACGGCCTTCTCCATCATAAATTGTAACTGTAATAGCAATTCTGTGCACATCTACCGGAACTTTCTTCAGGTCCACAACAAGTTGTTCATCATCGCCTTCACCTTCACCTGTGCGGTTATCTCCTGTATGCAGAACAGATCCACAAGGAGACTGTAAATTATTATAGAAAATAAAATCAGTTTCCTTCGTACATTTTCCGTTCGCATCTAATAGGAATGCTGATGCATCTAAATCGAAATCTGATCCACCATCATAAGATTTAATATCCCATCCAAGACCAATTACCGCTTTCGTTAAACCTGGGCTTGTCTTACCTAAATCAATCTTCTGTCCCTTTTGCAATTGAATAACCATTTATATTCACCTCTATAATTTAATTATTAAAAATAAATCCATCAGTAAACATACGTTTCACTGATGGATTTATTTAATCTATTACTCTACATCTAAACCAAAGTTATTACATAGAGAACCTAATCCACCTTGGAAACCACTTCCGATTGCATTGAACTTCCAGTCACCTGCATGACGGTATAGTTCACCTACTACAACAGCTGTTTCAATAGAGAAATCTTCTCCTAAATCGTAACGAATTAACTCTGCATTCTTTTCTTCATCTAAAATACGTACGAAAGAGTTAGAAACTTGTCCGAAGTTTTGGCTACGACCTTCCCCATCGTAAATTGTGATTGTGAAACAAATACGTTCGATATGTGCAGGTACATTTTTCAAATCTACTTTGATTGATTCGTCATCGCCTTCACCTTCTCCAGTTCGGTTATCTCCTAAATGCTCGACAGCACCATTCGCACCTTTTGGGTTATTATAGAAGACGAAATCCTCTGCACCTGAAACTTTACCATTCGCACCTACTAAGAAAATACTAACATCTAAATCGAAATCGTTTTGTCCGTCATAACGATTCGTATCCCAACCAAGTCCTACAAGAACTTTTGAAAGACCCGGATTTGTTTTTGTTAAGTCTACCTTTTGTCCTTTTTTCAATGAAATTGATGCCATATTCAATTCCTCCTCGGTTTATTTTATTGATAACGTGATACAATCTCACTTAAGTTTTTATCTTGTGTGCCTTCTCCAACAGCTGAAAACTTCCATTCACTTCCGTGGCGATACATTTCACCTGCAATTAGAGTCGTTTTGCCAGCATAATTATCCGATAAATTATATCGTGCTAATTCTTCACCAGTTTGCGGGTTTTGAATACGAATATACGCATTACGAATCATCCCGAAATCTTGGCGACGATTTACACAGTCATAAATATTTACAACGAATACTAAACGATTAATACGGCTCGGAACTTTATGTAATTCTACGAAAATTGTTTCGTCATCACCAGCGCCTTCACCTGTTAAATTATCTCCTGAATGAATAATACTACCACAAGTAGAAAGCTTGTTTCCGAAGTAAACTAAATCGTTTTTGTTTAAAAAACGATCCCCTTCTAACATAACAACAGATGCATCACAATCTACATTTGGTTTACTTCCAAATAATGAAGACAGAAACCCACCTGATTGCCCAATTGGATCCCAGCCTAAGCCAACCTGTAGTTTTGCTACTTTTGGTTGTCCTTTCGTTAAATCGATCTTTTGACCTTTTTCTAAAATAATAGGCATGCAGTTTCTTCCTTTCTACAAAGCATTTTCCAAGGCGGAAAATATTGTATTCTTCTCTTATATTGTAGCATTATTTACCTAGTGATAAAAAGGATAAATTCTCAGTTATATGAAAACATTCATATAATTTACTTATGATGATGTAAGAAGTGGTAAATAGCACCAACCATTCCTGCACAATTACCGTTTTGTGCAAGTTCAATCTCACAATTACTATAGATCTCTTTGTTTAAATATTTTTCTACCTCTTCTTTTACTTCTTTTAAGAACTGATTTCCTCTATCAGTAATTCCTCCACCTATAACAATCATTTCTGAATTAAAAATATAAGCAAGATTACTAATTCCAATCGCTAAATGTTTAAAGAAAACCTCAACCGCTTGCGTAACTTCTCTATCCCCTTTATCATACAGTTCGAAAATCGTTTTTCCATTCCAATCACTTTCACCTTTATATTTTCGCACAAGACGAATTAACCCTGAAATGGAAGCGATCTCTTCAAACGGCTTTCCTTCTATTAACATATTTCCCCATTCACCAGCACTAAACGAATGCCCTCTATATAACTCTCCATCTATAAAAATTGCTCCTCCAATACCAGTTCCAAGCGTGAGCATAATAAAGTTCCTTTTATCTCTTCCAACACCGTTCCACTTTTCTCCGAACGCTGCACAATTCACATCATTGTCAATGGATACAGGAACTTTTAATACCTCTTGCAATCTATCAATAATAGGAATAGTAGCGTAGTTCGGAATATGATCCACCCCTCCCGTTACAACCCCTTTATAAATATTAACAATTCCCGCAGTACTAATACCAATTCCCGAAACCATATGTTCATTCATTAATTTTTTGGATAAAAGGATGAGTTTTTGAACGATTTGTTCCCCGCCCAAATAAATTTCTGTTGGAACTGTTTTATGCTTCAGTACTGTTCCTACTTCCGAAACAATTCCATATTTAATTTGCGTACCACCAATATCAAATGCAATGTATTCTTTCATCTGCTGTCACTTCCTCTACTGTAATACGTGTAAAATCCCCACCACTCTACTATTATAAAGAATTTACACTAACTCTTTTCTCTCTTCAGAAATACACCACCTTTTTCTATATATAGTTTTTTTTGCATAAAACTCTTTTTCCTAAGAAATATTACAAAGGGATGTATTTTAGATGGAATATTAATTTCTTAGGAGGAAAACAATGACGAAAATCTTCATTTTAGCATCAACTCTTTCTTTATCTTTCTTTAGTGGTTTAAATATTGGTCATGCAGCAACGGACAACTTCTCTCCCGCAACAAACGCAATTGTACAAAATAACGATCATTTAGCAGAAGGCAACTCAAAAGATAATAATAAACCGCCAGGAAACAATGGTTCTCAGGACAATAGTGGTTCGGGTGGTAACGGTTCGGGTGGCAATGGCTCGGACGGCAGTGGTTCGGGTGGCAACGGTTCTGGCGGCAACGGTTCTGGCGGCAACGG
>NZ_BOQB01000044.1 GCF_018332475.1 Bacillus sanguinis
TTTTATGGGCAGTTGATCCTCCACCTAACTTCTTTGCTTTCGCTGAATTTTGAGGTGAGGGTCTTACTGCCCATTAAAGCGGGATAAAAAAATAGGAGATTTCCATATGGAAATCTCCTATTTTTTACTTAATGATTTGCCTGCAACACGCTCAAATAAACCTGGGAATAGGGCATACAGTTTCGGACCAATGCCCATCCACTTCGGTAAGTTTACTTCACGCTTTTTCGTTTGCATCGATTTTACGATTTGCTCTGCTACATATGTTGGTTTTAACATGTATCGTCCCATATTTTTTACGTATGTACCGGATTGATCAGCTATTTCAAAAAAGTTCGTATCTATCGGACCTGGATTAATCGCTGTTACGAAAACATTTGTATTAGACAACTCCATGCGTAAACTATTCGTAAATCCTAATACTGCATGTTTCGTCGCTGCATACGCACTTGATTTCGGAGTTGCAATTTTCCCAGCAAGTGAAGCAATATTAATAATATGCCCTTCGTTTCTTTTCACCATATAAGGTAGTACCGCTTTCGTACAAGCTACTAATCCAAATACATTTACTTGGAACATATCTTTCACTTCATCCATTGATGCATCTTCAAACGTTTTAAAAATACCAAATCCCGCATTGTTTACTAATATATCAATACGTCCCACTTCTTGTAATACCTTTGAAAAAACAGATTGTACTTCCGTCTCTTCACTTACATCTAATACATAATAATAGCAAGGCGTATTATAAGTTTCTTTAATTTTGTCCGCTAACGCTTTTAATTTCTCTTCTGTTCTAGCCATTAATACTGGAGTCGCACCCAGCTCTGCAACTTGCATTGCAACTTGCTCTCCAATTCCACTAGAAGCACCTGTAATGACGATTACTTTATTTTGTAAACGTCCCGTCATTGCTGTCACCTACTTTGCATAATAAATCAATTGTTGCGAAGATTCATCAATCATCACTTGTTGATTATATGCTAAAAAGTCTAATTGTCCAACAGTTTCTGAAATAGTAAGTGGCAATTGCTCCTTATATAATACCGGAAATAGTTTTACACATACTTCAAATGCTGTCATTGGTTTTTCCTTTAATAACTCAAGCACTTTAAAAGCACGTGTTTCTTGCTTTTGTAATCTCGTTTCAATAAGTTGTTTCACATTTAGTACGTCTTCTCCATGTCCTGATAAAATGCGTGAAATATTCATTTCACTTAAACGCTTTAACGTTTGATTATATTGTAATAACGGGCGTGCCCTTTCTGTTTGTCCTTCATATGGTGGTTCTAATATTGGATTCGAAGAAATATGACTAATGAGAGCATCTCCTCCAATTAGTATTCCATCAGATTCTCTATATAATGAAATATGAGTGGAAGCATGACCTGGTGTTTCAATTACTGTAAATCCAGGCATTGAATCAATACAATCTCCCTCTCTCACAGTATGCGTTAATGATCTATTACAAGAATATTTCAGTGTCTTTGTCGTCAATAATGCCTCGTCTTTCAAAAATGCTGCTGGAACACCAAATTGCAAAGCAGTCTCTCTAAAAAACTCATGATACCACTTTAAAAATTCTGGATTTTGTGTGATCCAAGGCTCGTTCCAAGGATGCCCAATAATGTTCGTCTTCTCAGAAAATATATTTAAAAGCCCACAATGATCCGCATGATGATGTGTAATGACTACTGTTTCAATATCTTCTATCGTATATCCTAATGTACCTAATTGCCTTTCTAACGCATTTCTTGCCTCTTCTGTATTCGTCCCTGTATCAATTAATGTTAACGTCTCCCCCTCAACTAAAAACACATTCACAGTTTCAACTGCAAATGGCACAGGAATCTCCATTCGGTGAATCGCCGTCATGCTTAGCCCCCCTGTCTCTTTCCGGTTCAAAAATGAATACTTCTTCAGTTTACAACTTCTATATATATTTGTCATTATTTTCAGATAAAAAGAGGTGTTTCCTATAAAAAAACGAATGTATGTACATTTATAAGAATTTCTAACCAAATTTAAAGGAGGAACATCATGTCCATTCAAAACATTTCCTTTCTCGGTGCAGGCTCTATTGCTGAAGCTATTATTGGTGGCTTGTTACATGCAAATGTTGTAAAAGGCGAACAAATTACTGTAAGTAATCGCTCTAACGAGACAAGGTTGCAGGAGCTACATAACAAATACGGCGTCAAAGGTACACACAATAAAAAAGAACTACTTACTAATACAAATATTCTTTTTCTAGCAATGAAACCGAAGGATGTCGCAGAAGCGCTTATCCCTTTTAAAGAAGACATACATAATAACCTGCTTATTATTTCGTTATTAGCAGGTGTTTCTACTCACTCGATTAGAAACCTACTTCAAAAAGACGTTCCGATTATTCGTGCAATGCCAAATACATCTGCAGCTATTTTAAAATCAGCTACCGCTATCTCACCTTCAAAACATGCAACAGCGGAACATATTCAAACTGCCATAGCTTTATTTGAAACGGTCGGTCTCGTCTCTGTTGTAGAGGAAGAAGATATGCATGCTGTCACTGCATTATCTGGAAGTGGGCCTGCTTATATTTATTACGTAGTAGAAGCGATGGAAGAAGCTGCAAAAAAAATCGGTTTAAAAGAAGATGTTGCAAAGTCAATTATTCTTCAAACGATGATTGGTGCTGCTGAGATGCTAAAAGCAAGTGAAAAACACCCTTCTATTTTGCGAAAGGAAATTACTTCTCCTGGTGGAACGACCGAAGCAGGTATTGAAGTATTACAAGAACATAAATTTCAACAAGCACTTATTTCTTGTATTACACAAGCAGCGCAACGATCACATAATCTTGGGGAAACATTAAAACAACTAACAAAAGAAAAATAAAAAATGGGGCTCAATCTTACTTGAGCTCCATTTTTTTATAAACATATATTGTTTAGTTATTAGCCTTCCCAAAAATCTCTTCTTGCAGACGGCGACCAGTCGGTGTTGCTGCAAGTCCACCTTCAGCTGTTTCACGAAGTGCTACTGGCATCGTTTGTCCGATTCTAAACATTGCCTCAATTACTTCATCACATGGAATTGTACTCGTTACACCAGCTAATGCTAAATCAGCTGAAATCATCGCATTTGAAGCGCCCGCTGCATTACGTTTTACGCAAGGTACTTCTACAAGCCCTGCAACAGGATCACATACTAAACCAAGCATGTTCTTTAATGAAATTGCCATCGCTGTAGCTGCTTGATCTTGCGTTCCACCAGCCATCTCAACTGCAGCTGCAGCTGCCATACCACTTGCTGAACCAACCTCGGCTTGGCATCCTCCTGCCGCACCAGAAATACAAGCGTTATTCGCAACAACCATGCCGAAAGCTCCTGCTGTAAATAAGAATTCAATCATTTCTTCACGTGTAGGCTGCAATTTTTCCCTTAGTGCAAATAGTACACCTGGCACTGTTCCAGCAGACCCTGCTGTTGGCGTTGCACAAATAATTCCCATCGCTGCGTTTACTTCATTTGTTGCAACAGCTTTACTCACTGCGTCCAAAATCGTATCTCCAGATAAGCCTTTTCCGCTCTTCATATACGCTTGAACTTTTACAGCATCTCCACCAGTTAAACCAGTTGGTGATTTCACTCCGCGAATACCACGTTCTACTGCTTGCTCCATTACGACTAAGTTCTTTTCCATACCAGCAATTACTTCTTCACGTGAAATACTTCTTGTTTCCATTTCACATTGAATCATAATTTCTGCGATTTTTACATTTTGTTCTTTAGCTTGCGCCACTAGTTCCGCTGCGTTCCGAAACATGGTGTGTCCCCCCTGCAATTATTCCATAATAGTTACTTGACAAATATTTTGTTGCGCGTTTATTTCTTCAATCACTTCATCTGCTAATAATTCATCTGTTTCGATGACCATAAGCGCTCTTCTTCCTTTTTCTTTACGAGAAACACTCATTGTACTAATGTTAATCTCGTGTTTTGCAAGGATTGAAGCTACTGCTGCAATAGCACCGAAGCGGTCGTTATTTACAATAAGTAGTGCTGGACTCGTGCCTGTTAATTGAAGATCGAATCCGTTTAATTCTACAACTTCAATTTTACCGCCACCAATTGAGCAAGCAACAACTTCAATTTCTTCTTCACCTTTATACAAACGAATTCTCGCTGTATTTGGGTGAGGTGCATTTGCATCTTCTTCAATGAATTCCACTTCAATTTCGCGCTCTTTTGCTATGTCTAGCGCCTCTGGAATACGTAAGTCATCTGTTTCAAACCCTAATATCCCACCGATCAGTGCTACATCTGTACCATGCCCACGATACGTCTTTGCAAATGATCCATATAATGAAATGCTTACTCTTTCTGGTTCATGACGAAACAGCTGGCGAGCAACTTGCCCCATTCTTGCTGCGCCTGCTGTATGTGAACTTGATGGACCAATCATAACTGGACCAATAATATCAAATACTGAGCGATACTTCATCATAACTCCCCCTAAACCTCTATGAAAAAATTTTTACTATTCTATTAAGCTACCAAATCGGTTGCTTTTCCAGTTGTACTACGAATTTATTCCGCTGTACGAATTGGATCGTTTTTGAATCACAGTGAAACAATATATCCTGAAATAATACTAGTGACCATAATAAATAAGAAACTTCGCATTACCTTCATTTAAAAATAATATAAGCTAATCCACAATAAAGTCTGGTAGCAATCCAAAGTTTAACACAGAACCACTTACAAGGATAGCATATAATTAGTAGGGATTTTATCCATCCCACTGATTATTAGCCCGCAACTAGCGGATAAATTATAATCTGCCCTCATTATAGCTTGTTTTTAATAAAACGCTTACTTTTATTGAATTTTAAAAGTTCTGAATAACGGTCCGTTTTTGCTATTTGTATCACTCATATGTCGTCTGACTTATATAACAGTTTTTTAAAATAATTGATACTATGTAGTTTCATCCTATATCTTCACATCATTAAAACTTTCTGTTTCATCCCATATAAGTATAAAATGATAACAGTTTTATTTTTAATTTTTTTTAGAAATAAAAAAATGGCAACCTCTTGTCGCCATTTTTTCATACCATTATTATCTTTCCACTGGAAATGATTTCAAATCTGTAGCTATTTCTGTATTAGAGAATAACTCTCTTGCCTCTTTCAATAATTCTTTATATGTATCTCCTTGATAACGAGAACTAATATGAGTCAATATTAAACGTTTTGCATTTGCCTGAAGCGCAATACTCGCAGCTTGCTTAGATGTGGAATGAAAATAATCATACGCTTGTTGTTCATCTTCTGCCGCGAAAGTTGCTTCATGAACAAGTACGTCAGCGTCTTGTGCTAGCTCTCTACTCGCTTCACAATATCTTGTATCACCTAGAATAGTAATAACTCTTCCCTTTTGAGGTGGGCCGATAAAATCTTTTCCGTTTAGTATCGCACCATTTTCTAATTCAACTACTTCTCCATCTTTTAAACGTTTAAAGAGTGGACCTGGTTTCACACCCATCTCCATTAATTTATCAACTAAAAGGGCACCTTGTATATCTTTCTCTATAATACGATACCCAAAACATTCAATACCATGTGACAATCTTTTCGTTTCCACATGAAATTCATTATCTTCAAACACAGTACCTTCTTCTGTTATCTCAACAATTTCAAGTGGATATTTTACATGTGTCGTACTTACTGATAATGCCACTTCAATAAATTGTTTAATTCCTTTTGGTCCATACACTGTTAAAGGTGTAGTCCCTCCTTGAAATGAACGGCTTCCTAATAAACCAGGCAAGCCAAAAATATGATCACCATGTAAATGCGTAATAAATATTTTTTCAATGCGGCGTGGGCGTACTGATGTATGTAATATTTGATGTTGCGTCGCCTCACCACAATCAAATAACCAAGTCTGTCCTCGTTCTTCTAACAATTGCAAAGCAATTGCTGAAACATTCCTTCCTTTCGAAGGAACACCTGCACCAGTTCCTAAAAATACAAATTCCACTTTCTTTCCTCCAGCTCTTTATATAATCTATCTTTCATCTTACGGAATGTTATTTCAAATGGCAAATCGAATTTACATAACCAATCATCTAGACAACTATATAACACGAACATTATACTCGAAAAACTTAGCTATCGTTCGTATTTTATGTTAAAATGATTATACTACATTTTAAGGGAGCGTTTTATTATGAAAGAAGCATTTCGTTTACAAACTGATTTTTCATCTTCATTTGATCGCTGGGTAAGTTCTTTCGTGTCAGATCACCCAGCACAATTAGAATGGACGACTTTGAAAGAATTAATCCATGAATATACAACAACACATACAAATGATTCGTTACCAACATATATTTCTTCAGCTTTAACATATTACGCACAACGCGTTTCAACAACAAACAGTTCAGAAATTGTTATTTTTGAAAATGCTACAATCTCATAATCTATCATAAAAAGCACTGGTTACAGTGCTTTTTTATTTATACTTATTTAACAAATAATCATATTCCGCCCAAAAATCTGTATATATACTTCGATCAAACCCATCTAAAATTATCTTTTCACTTGATTTATTCAATAACTCTTTTGCTTGTAGTGCAAAAGAAACAATTAGTTTTCTATAAAGTGAAACTTTAATCAGTGGGGGTTTTCTTCATCCCCCCACTGATTATTAGCCCTCACCAATCGGACTTTTATGGGCAGTTGATCCCCCACCTAACTTCTTTGCTTTCGCTGAATTTTGAGGTGGGGGTCTTACTGCCCATTAAAGCGGGATAAAAACTTTATAGTAAAAAATCTCATAATTAATTTTAAAAATAAAAGGTGCCATGATATTTACAGCCTCATGACACCTTCTACATAAACTTATTTTCTAATTTTTGCTGAAAAGACTTTTCTTGCTTACGTAATAATTGACTACCTCGTTGTAAAATCGGCATTCCATACTTATCATTAATTTGATCAATGACAGCAAGTAGCGGCTCTTCTTTCGCATCTTCTTCAAATGAAAACAAATCTAATTGTTTCACCGATTCTGTCTTCCACTCTATTTCAGTAGCTGTCACACCTAGTAAACGAACGGAATCACCGTCCCAATGTTGCTTCCATAAACGGGATGCAGCCTGAAAAATATCTCGTTCTTCCCAAATGGCATTTTTCAATTGCTTACTCCTCGTTACTGTGCGCCTATCATGATATTTAATCATAATTTGAATATTATAGCTGACAAGGGTTCGCTTTTGTAATCTTTTACTCACCGACTTGGATAAACGTTCTAACATATCAAGTAATTCTTTCTCTTCATCCATATCCTTCGAAAAGGTCATCGAATTACCAACGCTTTTATGTTGTCCCATTTGACTCGGGTCTACTTCCCTATCATCTACACCTTTTGCCCGCCTTTGTAAATCAACACCATGCTTTCCAATTTTAGCGCGAATGATATGTTCGTTCCCTTTTGCTAACTGCTCAATTGTTTGTATATGAATATCGTTTAATTTTTCAGCCGTTTTTTCTCCAATTCCATGCATCGCTCCAACTGGAAGTGGCCAAATCATTTTTGGAATATCTCGTTTTCGAAGTACGGTAATACCGAGAGGCTTTTTCATATCAGAAGCTGTTTTTGCTAGAAAAAGGTTTGGAGCAATTCCGATGCTACATGGAAGCTGTAACTCTGTTAATAATGCTTGTTGAATCATCTTTGCTATTTCAAGAGGCGAACCAAGTGCGTAGCAATCTGTAATATCTAAATATCCCTCATCTATAGAAACTGGTTGTATTTTTTCCGTGAAACGAGAAAGGATTTGAAACATTTGAAATGAAGCTTCACGATATAATGTAAAATTAGGGCGCCTTACAACTAATTGCGGGCATAACCTTTTCGCTTCCCAAAGAGGCATCGTCGTACGTATCCCATATTCCCTCGCCTCATAACTACATGTTATGATAATTCCTTTTCTTTCTTTTTCATTTCCTGCAACCGCTAACGGCTTTCCTTGTAATGATGGGTCATGAGCAATTTCAACAGATGCGAAGAAACAATTCATATCTACATGTAAAATAACACGACCCTTTTTCGGATACATTTCTCGCATAGTACTCACCCCTAATCAGAACGTTCGTTCTTTCATTATATCAAATTTTGCATAATATTTATAATAATTACTTGTTCTTTTCCTTTTATACATTCGATATAATTTACACAAAATGGATATAATTGTAAGAAGAGGTGATTATATTAATCATTGCCATTAATTATTTACTACTCCCTATTTTCAATATTAATACGTTTGGCTTCTTCCCTCGCTTAGTCATATAGCAACAACTTATATATTGCCATGGATTTTCTTGTATTGGCTGATTCGCCTTGTAAAAACAATTGAATCAAAATAAAAAGCGTGTAAATCAATTGTGATTTACACGCTCTTCTATTATATTACTTCGCTACTTCTTCAATAATAGCAACAACTAATTCTGCTGTTTTCGCTAATTCTTCAACAGGAATCTTTTCGTTTGTTGTATGAATTTCTTCATAACCAACCGCTAAGTTAACTGTTGGAATACCATGTCCTGCAATTACGTTTGCATCACTTCCGCCACCACTTTGATGAAGAGAAGGTGTACGACCAATTTTTTCAGCTGCACGTTTTGCAACTTCTACAACGTGATCGCCATCAGCAAATTTAAATCCTGGATACATAACGTTTACTTCAACGTCTGCTTGACCGCCCATTTCTTTTGCAGTTGTTTCAAATGCTTCTTTCATTTTCGCAACTTGTACTTCCATTTTTTCATTGATTAAAGAACGTGCTTCTGCAAAGATTTGTACATGATCGCAAACGATATTCGTTTGTGTACCACCTTCAAAACGTCCAATATTTGCAGTTGTTTCAGAATCTATACGACCAAGTGGCATCTTCGCAATTGCTTTCGCTGCGATAGTAATTGCAGATACACCTTTTTCTGGTGCTACACCAGCGTGAGCTGTTTTCCCGCGAATAATCGCATTCACTTTCGCTTGTGTTGGAGCTGCAACAACGATTTCACCAACTTTTCCATCGCTATCTAATGCGTAACCGTATTTCGCTGTAATGCGCTCACGATCTAATGCTTTTGCACCAACAAGACCAGATTCTTCTCCAACTGTAATAATAAATTCAATTGTACCATGAGGGATATTTTTCTCTTTTAAAACACGGATTGCTTCGAACATAGATGCTAATCCTGCTTTATCATCCGCACCTAAAATTGTAGTACCATCTGATACGATATATCCATCTTTAATAGAAGGCTTAATTCCATTACCAGGAACTACTGTATCCATATGAGAAGTAAAGTAAATTGTATCAACACCCTCTTTTGTTGCTGGTAATGTACAAATTAAGTTACCTGCACCATGCCCAGTAACAGCCATTGTGTCATCTTCAAATACTTCTACACCTAAATCTGTGAATTTCTTTGTTAACACTTTGCAAATTTCTGCTTCAAATTTCGTTTCAGAATCTACTTGTACTAATTCCATAAATTCATTTACTAAACGTTCTTGATTAATCATAAGACTGCGCCTCCTGCACTACCATTATGTATGTAACACTATTAATTATAACAGAATTTCGCAAAAGTTTCGAAATACAAGACAAAAACAGACGGTTTATATGTCTAGATAACCATCTGCTTTCTATTACTCATTTAACAATACCCAGCGCATATGATCTTCCCACACTCCGTTAACCATTAACATCTTCCTAGACACGCCCTCATATTGAAAACCTATCTTCGTCACGACTTGTATAGATGCTAAATTTCGCGGCATAATCGGTGCTTCTATACGATGTAATTGAAATTCCTCAAAAGCAACTTGAATTGCTTTTCTAAGCGCTTCTGTCGTATAACCTTTGTTTAACTCTGCCTTATCTAATTTATAGCCGAGTACACAAGATTGATAAATTCCGCGAACAATTAAATTAAATGAAATACATCCAATTATTTTCGTATCATCACCCTTTTTAAAAATCCAAAGCCTGATGATTTTCCCTTCTGCGAACTCTTTTCTATCCTTTTGTAACTTTTTCTTCTGATAATCTAACGTAAAAAAATCATCCGGTCTATACTCTTCCCAAGCTTTTAAAAATTCACGATTTCTGTCGTAATATTGAAGAACTTTTTCAGCATACGACTCATCGATTTCCCTTAAATGTAAACGATTTGTTTCATATATTTTCATCATCGTATCTCCATTCTTCAGCTTGCATAACAAAAAACTTGTAATCTATCATTCTTATATATTCTCTACATACATACAAATTTCCTGTTATACTTTACACGCACTTCTCGAATTTTGTCATTTCTCTCCCCTTGTCCACAATATCATTTCTCGTTACAATGATATTGTACTGATTTGCAGGGAGGCTTAACGATGCATAAAAAAGCTCAAAAAGTTATGATTTATGTAATGCTAATTTCTATGCTTGTAACAACATTACTTGCTGGTGCGAGTATGTTTTGGTAAAAAGGACGATTTGTTCGTCCTTTTTTTACTTTTTACACATAACATAATAAAATAAACCATCTCGATATCGAGATGGTTTATTTTATATAAAGCACAATCGCTACAATACTAAAGGAAAATGACATTACAAGTGCTATTATAAAACTTGTATATTGTTTCTGCTGAAATGCTCCAATAACAAAAGTAAGATTGAGTAATGCCATACATACAATTGCTACAAGATATGAACATATATTAAAAGTTGCCAATATGAATGTAATAACAAATAGAAATCCCATAAAAAATTGCATATACGAAATTTTTGGATTCAAGTACATATGAGCAACCCCTTTACCTATTTTTTATCTTTCTATACTTTCATTAACTCATGGTTATGTACACATGTCAAGACAACTTATTGCATATGAAAAAGCCA
>NZ_BOQB01000045.1 GCF_018332475.1 Bacillus sanguinis
ATGCCCATCAACTTAAGAATTTTCACTACCCCCAAGTGACAAAAAACGTTATTCTTTCTAAAAAGCTAGCTAGAAAGGGTGACATTTTTTATGAATCTTTCGATTCAAGATGAATTACAACTATTTTCTGAAGAACTGTATCGTCATTTAACCCCTTCTCTTTTGGAAGAACTCGCAAAAGAATTAGGTTTTGTAAAAAGAAAACGAAAGTTTTCTGGAAATGAATTAGCTACCATATGTATTTGGGTAAGTCAACGTACAGCGAGTGACTCGCTTGTTCGACTATGCAGTCAATTACATGCGGCCACAGGCACTCTTATGAGTCCAGAAGGACTCAATAAACGCTTTGATAAAAAAGCGGTTGAATTTTTGAAATATATTTTTTCGGCATTATGGAAAAGTAAAATCTGTGAAACATCGGCCATTTCAAGCGCGGCGCTCACGTATTTTCAACGAATTCGTATTTTAGATGCGACGATTTTCCAAGTACCAAAACATTTAGCCCATGTATATCCTGGATCAGGTGGTTGTGCACAAACAGCGGGTATCAAGATTCAATTAGAATATGACTTACATAGCGGACAGTTTCTAAACTTTCAGATAGGTCCAGGAAAAAATAATGATAAGACCTTTGGAACAGAATGCTTAGACACATTACGTCCAAGCGATTTATGTATCCGTGATTTAGGTTATTTTTCATTAGAAGACTTAGATCAAATGGATCAACGAGGTGCTTATTATATATCCAGATTAAAATTAAACCATACCGTGTATGTAAAAAATCCGTTTCCAGAATACTTTCGAAACGGAACCGTAAAAAAGCAATCACAGTATATCCAAGTTGATTTAGAACATATTATGAACAATTTAAAACCCGGTCAAACATACGAAATAAAAGAAGCTTACATTGGAAAGAATCAAAAACTATTCACACGTGTAATTATCTATCGTTTAACAGACAAACAGATACAGGAACGTAGAAAAAAACAAAGTTACACTGAAAGTAAAAAGGGTATTACATTTTCAGAAAAGAGTAAACGATTAACGGGTATCAACATATATGTCTCAAATACGCCTGAAGGAGTTGTTCCGATGGAACAAATACATGACTTTTACTCCCTTCGCTGGCAAATAGAAATTATTTTTAAAACGTGGAAATCCTTATTTCAAATTCATCATTGGCAAACTATCAAAAAAGAGCGATTAGAATGTCATGTGTATGGAAGACTTATTGCCATCTTTATCTGTTCTTCTACGATGTTTAAGATGCGTAAACTTCTTTTGCAAAAGAACAAAAGAGAATTAAGTGAATATAAAGCCATTGGGATGATTCAAGATCATGTATCGCTGTTATATCAAGCGATACAGAGAAACACCCAAAATCTAACAAAGATTTTAATCCGTTTGTTCGACCTCCTACAGAAGAATGGACGGAAATCTCATCGATATGAGAAGAAAACTATCTTTGATATTATGGGTGTTGTCTATGAGTATAATGGGTTTGGAAAACAAAAGAAAGCTGCATAATTTTTAAAATGAAACTCGTTAGAGTTTATTTGGTGTGTGTACTTTTCAATACCAAAAGTACATTACGTGTTTTTTAGTTTGTTTGAACGAAAGTTCATTTTGTTTTCGTTCTTAAGTTGATGGGCAT
>NZ_BOQB01000046.1 GCF_018332475.1 Bacillus sanguinis
GCCGCGTATTGGTGTGATCGTTCTTTCTGCGGAAAATTCTTGTAAAGCAAGCGCCGCGTATTCAATGACTTCGTTCATATTTACTAAGTTTCTTTGTTCGTTCGCGCTTATGACTAGCATATCTTTCCACCTCCTCCTTCTACCCCGTATTAACGGGCAGTAAGACTCCCATCTAAAAATTCGGTTGAACAAAGAAGTTACATGGGAGATCAACTGCCCGTAAAAGCCCGATTGGTTCAACTAATAATCCGTGGGGGATGAACAAAACCCCCACGGATTAAAGTTTCACTTTATCACTACTAAAAAATCCGTTTATATATCCCCATATAATCATTCTGATTAAGATGGTTATCCATTTCATATTTGTGATTCCCCTCTCTTGTAAAAAGTATTTTACATGTATGTTTGTAATAGTTCCTAATCATTTGTGTCAAACATTTTTTACATATCAGTTTTGTATGTAGCAGGAATAAAGGGTCAAATAGGGAAGAAATATGTAAGAGGATTCCATATTGAGAGGAGGATGGGTATGAAACTCGTCTTTGTTCGGCACGGTGAAGGAGAACATACAAAAGATTTGCCGGCAAGTTTACAAGTGCTTCATCCACCATTAACGGATGAGGGAAGGAATCAGGCTGGATTCATTCAATACAATGTACCATTACAGGAAACGGATATATTAATCGCTAGCCCTACACTTAGAACTTTACAAACGGCAGCGATATGGAGTGAGAAAGTAGCTTGTCAAAAAATCGTCCATCCATATGCATCCCCACGTATTTTTCCTTATCGAGAAGGAGCAAAAACATTACCATGTGACCACATAGTAGATCAGGGGGTAATAACAAATTTATTTCCACATTTTTCGATAGAGAAAAGTACAAATAAACAGCTATGGACGGAAGGTATAAATACTATTCCAGAGAATCGTTTTCAGCAAATCGTAGATGAATTTCTTCTTTGGTGTTGTCAGCTAGGCGCTGAAAGAATTTGCATTGTATCTCACGACGGGACAATTACAGCATATAGGCAATATTTACAGAAAGTCGTTTTAACTAGATCAGATTTTTTGAAAGAAACGGATATATATGAAATGGACTTATCCCATAAAATTCTGATTGATAAGGGCTGATTATAGGATGGGGGTTGTATGTTGAATATTGCATTAGTAGTTGGTTTTAATTCGGATTTAGAGGCGCAATCAATCCGAGCATCACTTGAATACTTTGGGGCGAAAGTTATAACGTACTGGATTGGTAGACCGAAAGAATTCATCGACATTCTTTCTGGAAAGGATTTATATAACGATATTAATTATGTTGTCTTTTGCTTTCATGGTGAAGAAGGAAAGTTTGTCATGGAAGAGTTAGGCGAAGAAGTATATGAACAAGATGAACCGAGAGGATATTTTGGTACAGAAGAAATTTACGAATATGCAAAATTGCATAATACACATATTGTAAATAGCGGGTGCACGTTAGGGGATCAAAATTTAGCAAAATCTTTTTTACATAGTGGTGCGAAATCATATATTGGATCGATTGATTATGTAGATGGAAATGCAGCACTTATGTTTACTATACGCTTATTTTATGGGGTTATTAACCATGGGAAAACGTTAGAAGAAGCGTTTCAAGAAGCGAGTTTAATTGATGAGGAGACACGTACATTTCGATTCTATAAGTAGTGTGAAACACGTTTATTCTATATTCGAATAAACGTGTTTCACATTTAACTCACATTTTTTTTACATTTTCTTCAATGAAAACCATTATCACTTATGGTATGATATGTTCAAGTTTTTACAGGTAATAGAAGTTACTATATAAACGTTAGTTTTTAATGTTTCATACACATGTCGTGAATTATTTGTAATTAACATTTTAAAAATAAGTAACTAATGTTATTATATTATCTGTAACTAACTTAATTACAACTTTAGGAGGAAGATATGGTAATTCAATTTTTAAGAGAAAACAAAGCAGTTTCTTTTGTGTTAGCAGTAATTCGAGTGTATCTTGGTTACACATGGTTAATGGCTGGAATTGGTAAACTACAAGGAACAGGATTCGATGCAACTGGTTATTTACAGGGTGCAATTGAAAAATCTAAAGGAGCACAACCGGCTGTTCAATCTTGGTGGGCATCATTTTTACAAGATTTCGCAATTCCAAACGTTGATCTATTTAATACACTTGTAACGTGGGGAGAAATTTTAGTCGGAATTGGTTTAATTGTAGGCTGTTTAACAAAAACAGCGGTCTTTTTCGGTCTTGTAATGAACTTTTCCTATATGTTTAGTGGGTCAATTGGTGTGAATCCTGAAATGGTTATTCTATCCATATTCGTTCTAGTTTCTGGTATGAATGCTGGTAAATTTGGAATAGATGGTTTCGTTATTCCGAAAGTATTAGGTTCAAAAACTCAAAAACGCCAAAAGCAAGCTGCTTAATATATGAAAGCGGGTATCTCAAAATGAGATACCCGCTTATGTTATTTTTCAACTTTTATTGGATTGTTTTTAAAGAATTCTTTTACATAACCTACAAATTCTTGTGGTTCTTGACGAAATGGTGCATGATAACCTTTTTCGATAACATGGAAAGTACTATTTTTTAAGAATTGATGATATGTTTCTCCTTCTTTCCAAGAAACGCTACTATCATTTCTTCCCCATATAATTAATGTTGGTTGTTTCAGTTCATTTGCATTGATTTGAAGACGTCTCGGCCATAATTTCATTTTATTGTAATGCTCTTCATCATTACGTTTAAATTTCACTTTGCTCTCATCATAATCTGCAATAGAAGAAACGGTATTTAAATCAGTCGATAACTGTGGTTTTGGTGAACCTTGTTTATTAACGAGTGTATGCGGACCGCCTGTAGCATCAGTTAAAATAAGGTGGGTAACGGCTTCAGGATATAAATACGTTAAATTAAGAGAAATTTCTCCGCCCATTGAGTGTCCTAGTATCGCAAACGAATTATAACCTAGTTTTTTCATTAATTTATAATACAAATTTGCATGAGTAGGGAAAGAATAATGAAAATCTATCGGCTTAGATGAGCGGCCGAATCCTAAAGCATCTACAGAAATAATTGTATGATCTTTTGATAGGTCTGAGTAAATCTTTTGAAAACCATTTGACGATCCTCCAAATCCATGGATCATAAGTAAAGGTGGTTTTTCATTACCAATCTTTTTGAAGTAAATGGTTTGACCATCTATTTCTACCATTTTTTCCTCGGTAGCTAGTTTCGCTGTAATTGTATTTTTCACTTGTTTTACTTGTTCTACTGGCTTTTCTGCTGCACTACATCCTACTAATAGTGTAAGAGTAAGACAACTTACCATAAAATAGCTAAATCGCCTCAATGAGGTGTCTCCTTTCTAACATAACGCTGTATCTATCATAGCAAATAGCATATTACGATTTCCAGGAAGTTGGCTACCATTTTTTATCATAAGAGGTGAAAGAAGCGTTTCTTGGAAATTTTCTGTTTGAAGAAGTTTGCGAAATGAAAATTGTGAATGTGGGACATCAATTCTTACTGTGCCATTCCAACATTCACATATGTTTTGTAGTAATTGAATAGCATCTTCTTCTCGTTTGGCGATAAGTGGATTGATACATAATATATTACCTTTTTGTATGCATAAGGAAAAAGCTTCTATACGGTTATGTCTCTCAATTTTAAAAGAGTGGCTCGTTCTTGGTAATAGTAATGAATAAAGTAAAGAACGATCGGCACCAGTTGTAATTTGATCGAGGGAAATAAGCGATATAAGGTCTTTTTCTTTTATTTGTTTTGTATGAGTGATATTTGTCTTAGTAGTTTGTTTTTCAAAACGATGAATCGTCGTTATTGTTTGAAATCCGCATGATGTATAAAGAGGCTCGCCAGCTTTTGTTGCAATAAGTGCAATTGGTTGTTTTTTATGAGTGTGTTCTAAGCAGTGATTAAGCAAAATACGCCCGATGCCTCGGCCTTGAAAATGAGGATGGACGATTAACATACCAATAGTAGAAAACCTATCTTTAAAAGGAAATACGCCTCCAGCTGCAATCAGTTTATTTTCATGCATATAACCGACAAGTGTACCGAGAGAAAGGTACATTTCGAATTGTTTTTTCATAAATGCTTTATTTTGTAACCATCCAATAGATTTGCAAAGGTCGAGTAAATCAAAAATAAAAGTTTCATCTAGCTTTATTATTTTCATAAATGTTCACCACATTTCTATTAATTTTCATAAAAGTAGATTGAAAATGTTAAATAAGAGATTTACGTTACATGAAATCCAACTTGTTTATATTTTGATTGTAAAGGGGAAGATGGTTGATATGAAAAGACAAAGTTATACAAATTATAACTGATATTTACATAAGTTAACAAAAAATTTACATATAACTAATTTTCTCTTAACAGTCTTCTATTAAATTTGATAGTGGGAAATGAATAACCTAATTAGGGGGACAAGACAGTGAAAAAGTTTGTGAAAAAAGCATGGCCATTTGCAGTTGTGGCGTCGTTAGCAGTTACTTCGGTAGCAACATGGAATTTTACACGTTCTAGTGAAGTGAGCGCAGATGAGAGCGGAAGCAATGCAAAGATTAAAAATGTCATTGTATTAATTGGGGATGGTATGGGCCCTTCATATATGACGGCTCACCGTTATATGAAAGATAATCCAAAAACATTTGAGATGGAATCTACAGAGTTTGATAAACATCTTGTAGGAACACAAAAAACATATCCGGAAGATGAACATGAAAATATCACAGACTCTGCATCTGCAGCAACTGCTATGTCAGCAGGAATTAAAACATATAATGCGGCAATTGCAGTTGATAATGATAAAGCAGAAGTGAAAACTGTTCTTGAACAAGCGAAAGAAAAAGGAAAATCAACGGGACTTGTTGCTACTTCTGAAATTACACATGCAACACCAGCTGCTTTCGGTGCGCATGATATTAGTCGTAAAAATATGGACGCAATTGCAAATGATTATTTTGATGAAAAAATTAAAGGGAAGCATAAAGTAGACGTTATGCTTGGCGGCGGAGTAAATAACTTTGTTAGAAAAGATCGTAATCTTACAGAAGAATTTAAGAAATCTGGTTATAGCTATGTAACTGATCGCAATCAATTGTTAAATGATAAAAACGATCAAATTCTAGGTTTATTTGCGCCAGGCGGTTTAGATAAAATGATTGACCGTACCGATAAAACACCTTCATTAGAAGAAATGACAAATGCAGCAATTGAACGTTTGAACAAAAATAAAAATGGTTTCTTCTTAATGGTTGAAGGAAGTCAAATCGACTGGGCTGGACACGATAATGATATTGTTGGTGCAATGAGTGAAATGGAAGACTTTGAAAAAGCATTTAAAGCAGCGATTGAGTTTGCGAAAAAAGATAAAAATACGTTAGTCGTTGCAACGGCAGACCATGCTACTGGTGGATTATCGTTAGGTGCGAATGGCGAGTATAACTTTAAAGTAGATCCAATTAAAGCTGCAAAACGCACACCAGACTTCATGGCAAATGAGATTGCAAAAGGTGCAAATGTAGAAGAAACATTGAAAAAATATATTGATTTACAATTAACACCAGAAGAAATTAAAGCGGTAAATGATATTGCTCCTTCAAAAGATGTAACAAAGATTGATAACGCGATTGAGGATATTTTCAATAAGCGTTCGGTTACAGGCTGGACGACAGGTGGACATACAGGGGAAGATGTAAACGTATATGCATTTGGACCTGGTAAATACTTGTTCTCTGGTGTTCAAGAGAATACAAATATCGCTAAACGTGTCTTTGATATTGTTGGCGGTGGCGATCCGAATAAAGGAAGACGCTAATTATAAATGAAAGTGAGGCGAAATGCCTCACTTTTCTTTTTAGGAGATGGGGAAATGAGTTCGTTTTTCAGATGGGTAGGATCTCTTCTAATAGGAGCATTATTGCTAGTGGGATGTCAATCGAAGGAGAATCATATAGAAGAACAAAAATCTACTACTACAAAAACTGAGGAAAAGGTAGAAATAACGAAAGAAGAAGAGAAATCGATTCAAGATGTGATGGAGAAATTTGTACGGACGACAAATGAAAAAAATCTTGCTGAACATATGGAGTTATTTTCAAGGAAGATGCCTAGTGCTGAAGACTTGAAAACACAAAAAGAAGCCGCTTTTCAAAAGGGAAATAAGAAAATTGAATTGGAACATATAGACATAAAAGCTAGTAAAGTAGGGTATGTTGTTGTTGAAACAAAGGAAAAGGAACTAGAAGGAGCGGTCACTCTTCAGAAGACTGTACAGTATGCGCTTGGAAAAGAAGAGGATGGATGGAAAATTGAAGAAGTTCGCACCATAGGGAAGAAGTAACGTAAAACTTCCGTAAATGGCGAAATAAAAAGGTTCTCATTGGAGAGAACCTTTTTATAGTGGTAACATAATTTGATTTGAGCATGCTTCAATATCATCAATATCTTGGCGAATGGTTGCCATTTTATTATCGAGGTCTTCAGCCTTCATTGCTGCATCATGTAGTTCATCTTTTAAATACTCAGGTATTTTCCCTTCATATTTATAATAAAGTTTATGTTCTAAACTTGCCCAGAAGTCCATTGCGAGCGTACGTAACTGAATTTCTGCAAAGACTTCTTTTGTACCAGAATTCAGTGATAAAGGATATTTAATAATCATGTGTAAACTTTTATAGCCGTTTCCCTTTGGATTAGCGATATAATCTTTTACCTCTATGATTTCCATATCTTCACGCTTTTGAATGACTTCTTTTAAATGATAAATATCTTCTACGAAGCAACATGTAATACGAATGCCGATAATATCTTGTAAATGCGTTTGCGCATTTTCAACTGTCGGTAATAAGTTTTTACGCTCAAGCTTTTTAATAATACTTTCAGGCTGTTTTAATCTTGTTTTTATATGTTCAAACGGGTTGTAATCCTCTAAAAATTGGGCTTCCCGGTTCATAATTTCAAATTTAGTTTTTAACTCTTCTAAAGCAAATGTATATGGTAGTACAAAAGCTTTCCAATAGTTAACGGTTGATTGATTATATTCCATTTATATACACACCTTTTCCTATTTACAAGTGAGGTTGTTATTATACTAAATACCAAAGCATATAAGCGCAAGCAGCAAATGATGAGATCATAAAACGATATTTAGTTTTCATACTTTCAGCTCCTTTCAAGTAAAATTCTATATGAATAAACGTGATTGTTAATAAGTTCACTATGTATAATCCCTATAGTAATAGATTCATGTGAATTTCGTATGAACTAATTGTTTCAGATTTTTGTCTTTTTTTTGCAATTGACAAATAGAATAAAATTATATAACATATAAATCGTAATCATTACGATTTAGTTTGCGATCTTTAAAAGAAAGGAGAATTACATATGCGTGTAAATATTACATTAGCTTGTACGGAGTGTGGTGATCGTAATTATATTTCTAAAAAGAATAAACGAAACAATCCAGAGCGTATCGAACTAAAAAAATATTGCCCACGATTAAAACGGGTAACGCTACATCGTGAGACGAAGTAGGAGACTAGAGATCACTCTAGTCTTTTTTGTTTATAGTTCTTTGGTTTTGTTTGTTATAATTACCTTAAATTGTAATAAATGGAGGGGTATGATGAATCAAAGAGATAAAGAAAGAAAAGAGAAAGTGGCTCATATGATTGATATTCCAGATGATTATAAGCTTGTTGTAGATGATCAAGAAAGTGTGGATGATCCATATCATCTATTATGGTGGGAGCATAAAGAGGATGAGGAGAGAACGATACAAATTACGTTGAATAGACATACTGGTAATTTAATTGAATTTAGTATAGATGATAAAAAATATTTTTCGAGCGGTAAGGAAGCGATAGGAGAGAATAAAGCAAGAGAGATTGCAAATGCATTCTTAAAAAAATATACAAAAGAAGGATATGAATTTTATACATATGTAACGGTTAAGGACGACAGACGTGGTTGGAAAGAAGTAAATTATATGCAAGAAGTGAATGGTTATCCATTGCCGAATACAGGGGGTGTTGTGCGAGTTTGTCCTTCAGGTAATGTTATGCATTTTCATTATAATGGACAAAAAGCTATTGATGAAAAAACGGTATGGCCAAGTGAGATTGTTGAGGAGAACGTCGTCTTAGAAAATTTGAAAGCTAGACAAGATATGAGACTTGTATTTGTAGATTTAACACATTCTTCATGTGAGTATGAAAATGGAGAAGAAATAAAAGGGTATCATTTTGTATATGAACCAGAACCTAGCCATGCGTTTATTAATGCAAGTACAGGTAAAGATTTATTTGGACCAGAACATTATAAATTACCTTCTACAGTACTTGTTGATAAACCGCTAAAGAGTAGTCAAAAAAAAGATGTGTTTGATTTATTTGATTGGGATAAGGGGAAATTTGTCAAATTAGATGAAAAAGTAGATGAGGATGAAGTCCGGTTAAAATTTGTATTAAAAGAAGAATTACAAAAAGAAATAGAAGAGAAGGATTCATATTCAATGGATGAGTTCTATAAGAAACATTTTCCGATGTTGAAGCATGATGAATTCGTTGTAATTACTTTAGATAAAGAAACAGATCAATTGCTTTCTTTTTTCATGTGGAAGGACGAGAAAAAAAGAAAAACAGTATTATCAAGAGAACAATGTTTACAAAAAGCAATTCAATTTTTAGAGCGAATGATTCCGGATATCACACAATATCTTCGTCTTTGGGAGGAACGTGAAGAAGCAGAAGATGGGATTGAAAGATTTACCTTTTCTGTATATGTGAATGGTATTCCGGCAGAGTATAAGCAATTTATGATCAATATCAATGCAGAAAATGGTGCAGTGATGAGCTACTCTGGAGAATCTAGCAATTTTATAAAAGAATTACTTACATATGAAACAACACCGAAAGTAACAAAAGAAAAAGCGTTAGAAATATACAAGGATGCTCTTCGAGTTAAATTAGAATGGTCTATAGATCATGAGGCAGAAGAAACGGCATATCAATTGCTGTATAAACAAACGACGGATGAAAATGATAAAGAATTCTTCGAGTGTAGTCGAGAAATTCGTTATATTAATGCCTATACTGGAGGGGAAATTTGGAGCAAATAAGCTTTTAAATAAGGGAAAAGGTCTTCGAGAGAAGACCTTTTTTAGAAAGAACAATTATTTTTCGTATGTATCAATTTTGTATAACCACTTCTGTACACTAGCGGGTGGTCCTTCTGTTCGCCACTTTGTTGTACACATTCCACAAGAACAGTGGACTTTTCCTTTTGCAAAAATACCGGCAATTTCAGGAGTATATCCCCAGGCGTGTTTTGCAATATCCATCTTTCGGCGCATTGTACGTTGACGTTGGTGTCTCGTGTAAGCACGTGTTCTTTCAAATTTCATATTTGTAATCCCTCCTTGTAGTACAAGCAGCTTGCAAGAGCGTACAAGGAGTTCATCTCTTACAAGCTACTCGTGTACAAGAGGGAAATGAAATATTTCATATTCCACTCTCCAATCTTTTGTTTAAGTATACGTAGTGGGGCTTTATGAGACAATTATTATGCTTAAAAACAAATTGGAATGATATCGTACAGACACAAACAACCTCACGCCCACATACACTTAGTAAAGACCACTATTTTGGCGGAGGTGAAAGGTTTGAGTCTATTCGCCGCAATTGGATATATGGTTCGAGAAGTGTTTGTCTTTGTTTCTTATGTGAAGAATAATGCGTTCCCACAGCCGTTATCGTCAGACGATGAGAGAAAGTACTTAGAGTTAATGGAGCAAGGTGATGCTCAAGCGAGAAATCTGTTAATTGAACATAATTTACGGCTTGTAGCTCATATCGTTAAAAAATTTGAAAACACCGGTGAAGATGCAGAAGATTTAATTTCAATTGGTACAATTGGGCTCATTAAAGCAATAGAGAGTTATTCTGCGGGGAAAGGAACAAAGCTTGCGACGTATGCAGCACGCTGTATTGAAAATGAAATTTTGATGCATTTACGTGTACTGAAAAAAACGAAAAAAGACGTTTCACTTCATGATCCAATCGGGCAAGATAAAGAGGGGAATGAAATATCGCTTATTGATATATTAAAATCAGAGTCTGAAGATGTAATTGATATGATCCAGCTTAGTATGGAGTTAGAAAAGATTAAAGAGTATATTGATATTTTAGACGAACGAGAGAAAGAAGTTATCGTGAAGCGTTTTGGACTGGGGCTTGATAAGGAGAAAACGCAACGAGAGATTGCGAAGGCACTTGGTATTTCCAGAAGCTACGTATCAAGAATTGAAAAGCGCGCTTTAATGAAAATGTTCCATGAATTTGTAAGAGCTGAGAAAGAGAAGAAAGCGAAAGAATAATGTATATTGCAAGCAGCCATATTTTAAAATGGGCTGCTTTTCTTTTTGTAAATAAGGAAAGAAAAAGAGTTGTGTTTAGAAGAAATCCATGTTCACTGTTGAAAATGACGGATTCTATCTGTAATATTAGAGGGTGCTAAACAATTTAAGAATAATACCATACTTAGTTTTCCGCATGTATAATATGGCGGTTCTATATGATATGTGGGAATAAGAACCAATTTTACATCTGATATAGAAGGAAAAGAAGGGGAAGCTAAAGTTATAGACTGATTAGGAGGTTTCGCAATTTGCGACGTACATTATATCGACTTATGATCGAACTTACAAATGGTCGTTTTACTTCTTATATATTACGTAAATTTGCACAATCTCGTTTGAGCTCTATCATTATTCCATCGTATGCGAAAGTTTTTCAAATTAATCAAGATGAGATGGAAAAGGGTTTGAAGGAATATAGAACATTGCATGAATTATTTACGCGTAAGCTAAAAGAAGGAAAGCGTAGTATTGATACAGATGCATCGAGTATCGTTAGTCCTGTTGATGGTGTTTTTGCTGATCACGGTCCTATTGAGGACACAAAAACATTTGATATTAAAGGCAAGCGTTATTCAATCGTGGATATGCTAGGTAATGAAGAACGTGCAAAGCGATATGCAGGTGGTACATACATGGTTATTTATTTAAGCCCAAGTCATTATCATCGTATTCATAGTCCGCTTTCTGGTTCCGTGACTGAAAGATTTGTACTTGGTAGAAAGTCATATCCGGTAAATGCAGCTGGTATGGAATACGGGAAAGAGCCATTGTCAAAAAATTATCGCTCTGTTACAGAAGTAAATAGTGACGGTAAACATATGGCGCTTGTAAAAGTAGGAGCTATGTTTGTTAATAGTATTGAACTACTGCATGAAAGAGACACTGTTCAAAAAGGTGAAGAAATGGCATACTTTACATTTGGTTCAACAGTTGTGTTATTGTTTGAAAAAGATATGATAAAAGTAGTGCAGGAATTGAAGAGTGGACAAGAGCTTCGTCTTGGTGAAAAAATTGCTACTCGATTGGCTCATAAGTAAAGAAAAGATTTTATAACTGTAAGCAAGAGTTATGGACAAAGATGCTTAATGATGAAATTCCCTAGATGGGAGTACTTGTTTATTCGAGAGCCATCGCAGGATGGCTCTTTTTACAAGTTAGCTCATTGAAATTTCACTTTATATGTAATCAAGACGATTTGACAAGCTTGTCCTCTAATGAGCGTCTAATCATTTCTTGTTTTATAAGTAAAATGAAGTCGGGATTTAATTTTAGTTCTTTTGCTTTATAATAAGACTCAGTGAGTAACTCAGTAGATAACTGTTCCATATATTTTGTTTTCAAGGTGAGTCACCTCCTAATAATTTAAGGATTGATTCGTTGTTGCATTTAATGTACCAAAAAAATATGACAGTCACAAACGAGTGGTTATCCACATACCTAGGTGGATAAAATGTGTATAGATTGTTAGTAAATTCCAAATTGACTGAAAAATTAATGTGGAAAATGTGTACAATTTTATCCACAGGTCATATATCGAAATATGTTGTCGAAAAATTTTTATGAAAACTCCTCAAAGAGGTGAAAGAAATTGAAGCTATTTTTACCAAATGAATATGTAAAAAATGTATATCATGTTCAACCAGAAGATTTGAAAAAACGTGGAATTAAAGGTGTTATTACTGATTTAGATAACACGTTAATTGAATGGGATCGTCCAAATGCAACGCCACAACTTGAAGAATGGTTTTTGAAAATGAAAGAGCAAGGCATTCAAGTAACGGTCGTTTCAAATAATAATGAGCAACGTGTGAAAGACTTTGCTGATCCATTAGGTATTCCATTTATTCATAGTGCGCGTAAACCATTTGTTCGCGCGTTTAAGCGTGCGATACAAGAGATGCATCTGCAACCAGATGAAGTTGTAGTAATTGGAGATCAGTTACTAACTGATGTGCTAGGTGGAAACCGAGTGGGACTTCATACGATTTTAGTTGTACCGGTAGCACAAACGGACGGATTAGTAACGCGCTTTAATCGAAAAATTGAACGAAGAATTATGAGAAATATGAAGAAAAAAGGTTTAATTAACTGGGAGGAATAAAGTTTGACTGAAACAATTAAATGTATTGGTTGCGGTGTAGAAATTCAAACAGAAGATAAAAATGAAGTGGGATATGCTCCTACCTCATCTTTAGAGAAAGAACAAGTAATTTGTCAACGCTGTTTTCGCTTGAAACATTACAACGAAATTCAAGATGTATCATTAACAGATGATGACTTCCTACGTATTCTAAATGGAATTGGAAAATCGGATGCGTTAGTAGTTAAGATTGTAGATATTTTTGATTTTAATGGTAGCTGGTTACCTGGATTACATCGTTTCGTGGGAAATAATAAAGTATTACTTGTTGGAAATAAAGCTGATTTAATTCCTAAGTCAGTAAAACATGATAAAGTAAAGCATTGGATGCGCTATAGTGCAAAGCAGCTAGGATTAAAGCCAGAAGATGTCTTTTTAATTAGTGCAGCGAAAGGGCAAGGAATTGCTGAGCTAGCAGATGCTATTGAGTATTATCGCGACGGAAAAGATGTTTACGTTGTAGGATGTACGAATGTAGGAAAATCAACATTTATTAATCGTATGATTAAAGAATTTAGTGATGAGACTGAAAATGTAATTACAACATCTCATTTCCCAGGAACAACACTTGATTTAATTGATATTCCGTTAGATGAAGAATCTTCTTTATATGATACGCCAGGTATTATTAACCACCATCAAATGGCTCATTATGTTGGAAAACAAAGCTTAAAGCTTATTACACCAACAAAAGAAATTAAGCCGATGGTGTTCCAGTTAAATGAAGAACAAACATTATTCTTCAGTGGCTTGGCGCGTTTTGATTATGTAAGTGGTGGTCGTCGTGCATTTACTTGTCACTTCTCGAATCGTTTAACAATCCATCGTACAAAGCTTGAGAAAGCAGATGAATTGTATAAAAATCATGCTGGGGATTTACTAAGCCCGCCAACACCGGAAGAACTAGAAAATATGCCAGAGCTAGTGAAGTACGAATTTAATATCCGTGAACCAAAAACGGATGTTGTATTCTCTGGATTAGGATGGGTTACTGTAAACGAACCGGGAGCGAAAATTGTTGCACACGTACCAAAAGGAGTAAGTGTTTCATTGCGTAAATCTTTAATTTAATATGGAGAGGGATTTATGAAACAATTATATGGTGTAATCGGAAATCCAATTGGACATTCATTATCGCCCGTTATGCATAACGATGCATTTGAACACTTGAATATGGATGCCCATTATCATGCATTTCTTGTTAAAGAGGAAGTGCTAGGGGAAGCAGTAAGAGGTTTAAAAGCATTAGGTATTTCAGGATTTAATGTAACAACTCCGCATAAAGTTGCTATTATGGATTATTTGGATGAGATTGACCCGCTAGCAAAACAAATCGGTGCAGTAAATACAGTGGTTCATAAGGATGGAAAATTGATTGGCTACAATACAGATGGAATTGGTTTTGTCCGAGCATTGCAGTCCATTAGTAGTGAACCACTTCAAGAGAAACGTATTTTATTGCTTGGCGCAGGTGGTGCTAGTCGAGCTATTTATTTTTCTCTTGCTGATGTAGGTGTGAAAGAGGTTGATGTAGCTAATCGTACAATAGATAAGGCGAAAGAACTTATTGCTGCATGTACGGCTACTGTTTCTTCTGTTCCTTTATCTTTAGAAAAAGCAACAGAAGAACAAGGAAATTATGATATTATCATTCAGACGACAACGATAGGTATGCATCCACGTGTTGAACATACGCCATTACAAATTTCTTCGTTAAAAAAAGGGACGATTGTATCAGATATAATTTACAACCCATTTGAAACGAAAATTTTATGTGAGGCGAAAGAGCAAGGTGCACTCATTCAAAATGGTATTGATATGTTTGTTTATCAAGGTGCACTTGCGTTTGAAATGTGGACAGGGCGCGTGCCAAATATCGAACGAATGAAACAATTAGTTATAAGAAAGCTTGGAGGCTAACATACATGTTAACAGGAAAACAAAAAAGATTTTTACGTGCACAAGCACATCATTTAACACCAATTTTTCAAGTAGGAAAAGGCGGAGTAAATGAAAATATGATTAAACAAATCGCAGATACTTTAGAAGCTCGTGAGCTATTTAAAGTAAGTGTGCTACAAAACTGTGAATTCGATCGCCGTGAAGTTGCAGAAGAACTTGCAAAAGGTGCACGTGCTGAAATCGTTCAAGTAATTGGAAGCACAATCGTTTTATACAAAGAATCAAGAGAAAATAAACAAATTAAGCTTCCTCGATAAAAAGATTAGCACGAGCTATTTTTATCGCTGATATGTAATGATGTAGAGAGCGAAACCAATTGAACTTTTATTAATAGCAACTCTCTTCATTCCTTACCGAAGAGAGTTGCTGTACGTAAAAGGAAGGGGCGTTTCTTTTGAGGAAAATTGGCATCATTGGCGGTACGTTTGATCCGCCACATTATGGACATTTGCTAATTGCAAATGAAGTATATCACGCTTTGAATTTAGAAGAAGTATGGTTCTTACCGAACCAAATTCCACCGCATAAACAAGGGCGGAATATTACAAGTGTAGAAAATCGCTTGCAAATGTTAGAACTTGCGACTGAGGCGGAGGAGCATTTTTCCATTTGTTTAGAAGAGCTAAACAGGAAGGGCCCATCTTACACGTATGACACTATGTTACAATTGACGAAGAAGTATCCGGATGTGCAGTTTCACTTTATTATTGGTGGAGATATGGTTGAGTATTTACCGAAGTGGTATAACATTGAAGCGTTACTTAATCTTGTAACATTTGTTGGGGTTGCAAGACCTGGTTATACATTGCGTACACCTTATCCTATTACCACTGTGGAAATTCCGGAGTTTGCAGTTTCTTCATCTTTATTGCGTGAGAGATATAAAGAGAAGAGAACATGTAAATATTTACTTCCTGAAAAAGTACAGGTATATATCGAGAGGAATGGGTTGTATGAATCGTGACAAAGCACTTCATATTGTCAAACAACAAATGCATGAAAAACGTTATATACACACAATTGGTGTAATGGAGACAGCAATTGAACTTGCTAAGTTATACGGTGTGGATGAAAAAAAGGCTGAAGTTGCAGCTATATTCCATGATTATGCGAAGTGTAGAGCGATTTCTGAGATGGAAGAGATTATTAAAAGTGAAGATTTGCCGAAAGATTTACTTTGTTATAACAAAGAGTTATGGCATGCACCTGTTGGGGCATACTTAGTAGAAAAAGAAGTAGGCATTACGGATCCTGAAATCCTGCAAGCTATTACATATCATACAAGTGGTCATGAGAACATGACGATGTTAGATAAAGTAATTTATGTAGCTGATTACATTGAGCCTGGGCGAAAGTTTCCAGGAGTGGAGGAAGCTCGTAAACTCGCATATACGGATGTAAATCAAGCTTTATTATTTGCGTTAAAGCGAACAATTCAATTTTTAATGGAAAAAAATCAAACGATTTATCCATTAACATTCCAAACATACAACGCAGTTATCAAGGAGGAAATGAGTAAATGAAAGATAAAGATTTATTAGTATTAGCAGCAAAAGCAGCTGATGATAAGAGAGCAGAAGATATGGTTGTCCTAAACATGCAAGGTATTTCACCAATTGCAGATTATTTCATTATTTGTCACGGTAACTCAGATAAGCAAGTGCAAGCAATTGCACGTGAAATTAAAGCAAAAGCACACGAGTTCCAAATCGACGTACAACGTATGGAAGGTTTTGACGAAGCACGCTGGGTATTAGTTGACCTTGGAGATGTAGTTGCTCATGTATTCCATAAAGATGAGCGTAATCACTATAATTTAGAGCGTCTATGGGGCGATGTGCCACGTGAAGATATTACAGAAGAGCTAGACCAATGAATTACGAACAATTTGCATTGCTGTACGACGAACTCATGAATGATGTCCCTTATGATAAATGGGTAGAATTCACAGAGGAAAGCTTACAGCAAGCGGATATGAAAGAGGCGAAGATTCTTGATGTAGCATGCGGTACTGGTAATGTAACACTTCCGCTTGTACAAAAGGGTTACGATGTAATCGGTGTCGATCTTTCAGAAGAAATGTTAGCAGTTGCTCAGCAAAAACTAGGCGGGGAAGGATATTTTATTCCTTTTTATCAACAAGATATGCAAGAGCTTGATGTTCCGGGTGAGTTTGACTGTGTAACGATTTTTTGTGATTCATTAAATTATGTATTGCAAGAAGATGGAGTGCAAGAAACGTTTCGAAGAGTGTTTCACCATTTACGTCAAGATGGTTTGTTTTTATTTGATGTACATTCTTTATATAAAATACATCATGTATTTCAAAATGAAACATACACAGTAAATGGAGAAGAAATATCTCTTATTTGGAATTGCTTCCCTGGTGAAGAATCAAATAGTGTAGAACATGATTTAACGTTCTTTGTTCAAGATCCAGAAGAAGATGTGTACCATCGTTTTGACGAATGTCACGTGCAACGTGCATATCTGGTTGAAGAGTTAACGAAATGGCTTGAAGCAACTGGTTTTACAGTGCTTCGCGTAACCGGTGACTTTGAGAGACTTGAAGTTACAGAACAAACAGAGCGTATTTTCTTCATGGCAAAGAAAAACGGATAAAACAAAAGCAACCGAGAAGGTTGCTTTTGTTTTGTAAAGAAGATGTACTTTTCGTTCTAGCATAATTAGAAGGTGTTATACGTGAATTGTAAAAATACTGGTTTAAGTGAAATTGTAATGTAAAAAAGTAAGTATTTATAAAAAGGATTTGGAATGACGATGACGTATTTATTATGTGTGTTTATTAAATTGCTGATCAACGCATTTTAAATCTTCATCAAATTTCTCGTGTGTCCGCTCAATTAATTTATGAAACATATCCCCAACATGTTCTTCTAAAACACGAATGCCTTCTCCTGTAACGCCGCCTTTAACACATACTTTTTCTTGTAAAGTAGGCAATGTGAAAATCCCTTTTTCAAGTAGTTTCCCCATTCCAACGACCATTTCACTTACTAAAGTAGTGGCTTCTTCATGTGTAATATTTGTTTTATCTACAGCAGCGTTAATGAAACATTGTAATAAGTAGCTAAAGAATGCAGGGCCGCAGCTTGCTATATCAGATGAAACGCGCGTTATATCTTCTTCTATTACAAGGGGAGTAGAAATGTTTTTGAATAGGCGAAATAGCTTTTGTTGCCACTCTTCAGAGCATTTACTTCCAAACGTAAATAGTGATGCACCAGACAGGGCGCGGTTTGTAATGCTCGGAATGATACGTGCAACGTGGCAAGGTACAAGTGTCTCTAATTGTGATGGAGATATTGGACTTGTGATAGAAACTAAGCACTTTTCATCAGAGAAATGTTCAGCGTACTTTTGTAGGATCGGGTATATATCTATCGGTTTTACGCAAATAAAAATAAGATGTGATCGTTCGATTACCTCATCGATAGTTTTGGCTATATGAACAGAAGGGTATTTTTCCTTTATGTGATATGCTTTGGCGGGCGTTCGATTAATCATTGTAAGGCACGAAGGTTTGACAGCACGGGTTTCTAAAAATGCGTCGATTAGTATATTCCCCATGTTCCCTGTCCCTATAATTCCTATGTTCAATGTTTCATCCCTCCTTCGTAACAGCTTTCTCCTAAACAATATGAATGATGTTATAAATTTATGATTAGAGGTGAAAAATGATGTGGGATTTTCCAAAGAAATGGTTGGGGTTAGTAGCTATTATTGGAACTGTACTTTTTCTTCTTTTTTGGAAAACAAACCAGTACACAGAGCGAGCGGTCATTGCAACGAATGTTCAAACGAAAGAGATCGAGAAAAAAAGTAAACCGAAAATATCGGATACAAAGCAGCAGAAAAAAATAATTGTAATTGATATAAAAGGGGCTGTTGTTAAAGAAGGGGTGTATGAAATGAAAGAAGGGGACCGGGTCAAGGATGCCATTGAACAGGCAGGTGGTTTTTTACCTGAAGCAGATAGGAAGAAGGTAAATTTAGCACAAATGGTACAAGACCAAATGATCCTTAATGTACCGAATACAAACGAACAAGTACAAGAAGTAGCTGCTATTTCAAAGGGGGAGGGGAAAGTTCAAATAAATGCAGCTACTAAAGAACAACTTGAAAAAATTACAGGCATTGGTTCTCGGAAAGCAGAAAGTATTTTGAAATATCGAGAGGAACATGGTCCTTTTCAGAAAATAGAAGATTTGTTAGAGATTGATGGGATCGGTGTGAAGTCATTGGAAAAAATAAAAGATCAAATTATTATTCCGTAAAAGATTGACGAAGTTTTTCTTCATTCGCTACACTACAAGTAGACAAAAAAGTAGGTGAAAAATATGGAACGAATTTCATGGGATCAATATTTTATGACGCAAAGCCATTTGCTATCTTTACGTAGTACATGTACAAGGCTTGCAGTAGGAGCGACAATCGTTCGTGATAAACGAATTATTGCTGGTGGATATAATGGTTCAATTAAAGGTGGCGTACATTGTATAGATGACGGATGCTACGTTATTGATAATCATTGTGTTCGTACAATTCACGCAGAAATGAATGCTTTATTACAATGTGCAAAGTTTGGTGTGAAAACGGAGGAAGCGGAAATTTATGTTACGCATTTTCCTTGTTTACAATGCTGTAAGGCAATTATTCAAAGTGGTATTACAGCGGTTTATTATGCGCAGGATTATAAAAATCATCCATATGCCGTAGAGTTATTTGAAAAAGCGAATGTAACAGTGAAACACGTTCCGCTAGAATATAATATTGCAGCATTAGAGGATCAAAAGCGTCATATGGAGTTAAAAGAACTATTTGCATCTTTAGAAAAAGAGAACTTATCGATGGAAGAATTACAGCATGTATTCACGAAAGCAAAAATGATGCTATAAGGAGTGAGTATAAGTTGCATGGACAATGGGGCTATGTTGCAATCTCATTTATAATAGGGATTGCAACTGCCTTCTCCTCTTCGGTTTTATTGCTGATTAGTTGTCTCGTTCTATATGTTATCTTTTGTTTGTATCGTACTTCGCGTAAAACCTTCCTTTATTGTATAATAGCGTGTTTTAGTGGCGCTATGTACACTGCGTATGTTCAAGGGCAAAACAAGCCTCTAGGAGAGTCCTACGAAGCTACAAGAGGAGTGATATACAATACACCTCTTATTAACGGGGATCGTCTATCATTCCAAGTTGAAGATCAGTATAAAAATATAGTGCAGTTACGTTACAAAATTAAATCAGCCTCGGAAAAGAAACAACTGCGTCAATTACATGCAGGAGCATCATGTGTATTCGAAGGTGAGAGGAAAGAACCACCGATAGCTCGGAATTTTCATGGTTTTAATTATCGTGATTATTTGTATAAGCAAAATATTCATTTCATATTGGAAGCTACACATATTTCTGAATGCTATAAAACATCATTGTCACCTGTGCAATGGATTCTTCTTTTAAGGCAGCAAGCAATCTTGGGAGTTACAGAAATGTTACCGGAGCAATCAGGTGCTTTTATGAATGCATTAGTATTTGGTGATAGACAACAAATGATATATGAAGTTGAAGAGCAATATCAACAATTTGGTCTTGTACATTTGTTGGCGATTTCAGGATCGCATATTGTATT
Organism: Bacillus sanguinis; assembly: GCF_018332475.1. Lineage (GTDB taxonomy): Bacteria > Bacillota > Bacilli > Bacillales > Bacillaceae_G > Bacillus_A > Bacillus_A sanguinis. Next base: position 20,234 of record NZ_BOQB01000046.1, read on the forward strand.
GTTAATGGTGATCGTGTATTTTATTTTGCTAAGAATTGGTTTGACGAGGGAGGTAGCGACAGTATGTCTTATCTTTTGCATTCCTCTATATACGATTTTAGCAGGAGCATCACCATCTGTTATAAGAGCTTCTATAACAGGAGTTTTGATGTTGATTGCTTTCATATGTTCTATTCGTTTATCTAGCTTAGATGCTTTAAGTGTAACAGCTATATGTATGCTTATATTTGATCCGTATCTTGTGTTTAATATTGGCTTTCAGTTTTCTTTCGTTGGTAGTTTTGCTTTACTTTTGTCAGCCTCGTTTTTACTAGAGAGTAGTAATGGAGTAATCAGAAATTCTATTTATATTTCTCTTATTTCACAGCTCGTTAGTACTCCAATTTTGTTATATCACTTCGGTTATTTTTCTCCATATAGTATTTTTCTTAATATTCTATACGTTCCATTTTTATCTCTCATTGTGTTGCCGTGCAGTATTGTTATCTTGGTGTGTATACCGATCGTCCCATTTCTTGCAACAGGACTTGCGAATGTACTATCAATAGGATTGAATCTTTCCAATGATTTTTTAAGGTATTGTGAAAGTTTACCATTTATCCGCCTTAATTTCGGACGAACACCCATACTTCTTGTAGCTCTATATTGCGCGAGTATTGTTAGTGTATTAATGGTTTGGGAAAGGTGGATGTCGAAGGGGATTATGCTTATAGCCTCGGGTATATTTCTGTTTATTTGTACATGTCATTATGCATCTCCGTATTTTCGGGAAAGCGGGAGTGTGACATTTCTTGATGTTGGACAGGGGGACGCGATATTAATTCGCCTTCCGTACGATAAAGAGATTTATCTTATTGATACTGGTGGAACAATTCGTGTAAACAAGGAAGAATGGCAGCGGAAAAAGCATGAATTTTCAGTTGGGAATGATATTTTGATCCCTTATTTACAAAAGGAGGGCATTAAAACAATCGATAAATTAATCGTAACGCATGGAGATGCTGATCATATAGGTGCTGCGCAAGAGTTATTATCAAATATAAATGTAAAAGAAGTTGTATTTGGCCGAAAGGAACAAGATGCGTTATTAGAAAAAGGGTTAAAGAAACAGGCGTTAGAAAAGGAAGTGAAAATAAGTGAAGTGGGGGAAGGGGAGAGTTGGAGTGTAAATGAGGCGGAATTTTTTGTGTTAGCTCCAACAGGAAAAGAAAGAAGTGAGAATAACGCTTCAATTGTAATATGGGCAAAATTAGGAGGGTTAACGTGGCTGTTTACAGGTGATGTAGAAGAAGAAGGAGAGAAGTTTTTAATAGCTATGTATCCAGATTTACGGACCGATGTTTTAAAGGTTGCTCATCATGGGAGTAACACGTCGTCTATAGCGCCTTTTTTGAGCGCTGTACAGCCTAATATAGCGATTATTTCTGCAGGTGAGCGTAATAGGTATGGACACCCTCATAAGGAAGTTATAGAGCGTTTTGAGAAGATGGGGATTGAAATATGGCGCACGGATAAGCAAGGTGCTATTTCCTATGTTTTTAAAGGGGAACACGGAACCTTTCGTAGTAAAATCACATATGATGAAACACATAATAGATAAAAAAGAAGACTGCCAGTAAGCAGCAGTCTTTAAGAACCGATAAATTTAATAACAGTTGCAATGATGAAAAGTGTTGCGAAAAAACCAAATGAGACGATAAATCCTACCCCTGAATCAATAGCGTCATTGCGTTTACTTTGAACGTTTTGTTCAAAATCATTCATTTAGAATCCCTCCCCAACATTCCACTTTAGTATAAAATATTGTCAGAAAAAAATCTACAATTTCCATAGGAAGACAAATATAGCTTTTTTACTACTTTTAAATCATGAAGTAACGTGAGTTTTTTGTTTCCAAGCATGTTAACAGTTGGCACTTATACTCGAATTTTTATTGTGAATAATAAAGGGAAGGTGATTACCGCACACCAATAAGAAACCCGGGACTTATTGCGTGGCGTTTAATATAAATAAAGGGACGGGTTATACAGCCTGTTCCTTTGTACTTGTAAAACAAAAGCTAGGGCATTAGTATAAATATATATTGCCAAGTTAGGGAGTAGGAAAAAGTATGAGTGATATACATAAAAAGATTAAAAAGAAGCAGTTTGCTCCGTTGTATTTAGTGTATGGAACGGAAGCGTTTTTTATAAATGAAACGATAAAGCTTATTACAACAGAAGCGCTTGAAGAGGAAGATCGCGAGTTTAATGTTGTGACATATGATTTAGAAGAAGCATATCTAGAAGATGTGGTTGAGGATGCACGTACACTTCCTTTTTTTGGAGAACGTAAAGTGCTATTAATAAAATCACCACTATTTTTAACTTCACAAAAAGAAAAGTTAGAGCAGAATATAAAAATTTTAGAAGAATACATTGGGGAGCCTTCTCCATTTTCTATTCTTGTTTTTGTTGCGCCTTACGAAAAACTGGATGAACGAAAAAAAATTACAAAACTATTAAAGAAAACAGCGGATGTAGTAGAAGCGAATGCGATGCAAGTGCAGGATGTTCAGAAGTGGATTGTTGCCCGCGCGGATGAAGTGCATGTACATATTGATAATGGTGCTGTTAGTTTGTTGTTAGAGCTTGTGGGAAGTAATGTAACGATGTTGGCGAAGGAAATGGACAAATTAACGTTATACGTCGGTATGGGCGGAGAGATTACACCGAAACTTGTTGCAGATCTTGTGCCAAAATCAGTGGAACAAAATGTGTTTGCTTTGACAGAAAAAGTGGTAAAAAAAGATATCGCAGGTGCGATGCAAATTTTGGATGGATTATTTACGCAGCAAGAGGAACCCATTAAACTGCTTGCGTTATTGGTAAGTCAATTCCGCTTGCTCTATCAAGTGAAAGAGTTACAGCAACGTGGTTATGGACAAAATCAAATTGCGTCTCATATTGGTGTGCATCCATATCGTGTAAAGTTAGCGATGAATCAAACGAAGTTTTTCTCTTTTGAAGAATTAAAAAAAGTAATTATAGAATTAGCGGAAGCTGATTATAGTATGAAGACAGGAAAAATGGATAAGAAACTTGTGCTTGAGTTTTTCTTAATGCGGTTAAATCATATGTAATGAAACAAAAAAGTTCACGTGCTTAGTGCGTGAACTTTTTTGTATATAAAAAAACGATCCAAATGGATCGTTTTTTAAACGCCTTACGCGTTTACTTGTTTCGCTAAGCGAGATTTTTGACGAGCTGCAGCGTTTTGGTGGATAAGACCTTTACGAGCTGCTTTGTCAAGTTTTTTAGAAGCAGTTTTGAAAGCTTCTTTAGCATTTTCAAGATCGTTATTAGTAACTAAAGCTTCTACAGTTTTAACAGCAGAACGCATGTCAGACTTGATAGAAGCGTTATGTGCACGACGCTCTTCGCTAAGTTTAGCGCGTTTGATAGCAGATTTGATGTTTGCCATACTTTTCACCTCCCTGGTGCAATCGAATGACTCGATTCATAACATAGAACAAGTGATATTCTATCAAACGGTGAAGAGAATTGCAATAGTATATCAATGAAATTTCACGTAAAGGAAAGAATGACCTTATATAACTTTGGGAAATCTAACGATATTTACTATGAATTACGGAGGAGATACGATGAAAGAACCATTGGATTTAAGTAAATATAGTGTTAGAACTGACCTTGCTGTAGAGGCACATCAAATGTTGCAAGAGCGTCAAGAAGAGCAACAAGGGATACAAGGAGTTATTGTAAAAGAGAGGGAAGAAGAAGGTATTACCATTACGAAAGTAACGATTGATGAAGTTGCCTCTGAATCGATGGGGAAAAAACCGGGGAGTTATTTAACGCTTGAAGTACAAGGTATACGTCAACAAGATACAGAGCTGCAACAAAAAGTAGAGCGTATTTTTGCAAAAGAATTTTCTTATTTCTTAGAAGAGGTTGGCGTTACGAAAGAAGCGAGTTGTTTAATTGTTGGTCTTGGGAATTGGAATGTAACGCCAGATGCGCTTGGACCGATAGTTGTAGAAAATGTATTGGTAACGAGACATTTGTTTCAATTACAGCCTGAAAGTGTAGAAGAAGGGTTTAGACCTGTTAGTGCGATTCGGCCGGGGGTAATGGGGATTACAGGAATTGAAACGAGCGATGTCATTTATGGAATCATTGAGAAGACGAAGCCAGACTTTGTCATTGCAATTGATGCATTAGCTGCTCGTTCTATTGAACGAGTGAATAGCACGATACAAATTTCTGATACGGGAATTCATCCTGGATCAGGTGTTGGGAATAAACGTAAGGAACTAAGTAAAGAAACATTGGGTATTCCTGTTATCGCGATTGGTGTTCCGACTGTGGTTGATGCCGTTTCGATTACAAGCGATACAATTGATTTTATTTTGAAACATTTTGGCAGGGAGATGAAGGAAGGGAACAAACCTTCCCGATCTTTGTTACCAGCTGGATTTACATTTGGAGAAAAGAAAAAATTAACAGAAGAAGATATGCCGGATGAAAAGAGCCGGAATATGTTTTTAGGTGCTGTAGGTACACTGGAAGATGAAGAGAAGAGAAAATTAATTTATGAAGTGTTATCTCCTCTTGGCCATAATTTAATGGTGACTCCGAAAGAAGTGGATGCCTTTATAGAGGATATGGCAAATGTAATAGCGAGCGGTTTAAATGCAGCGCTGCATCATCAAATTGACCAAGATAATACAGGAGCATACACACATTGATGGGAAGAGACGATAATCATGTAAGCAGCTTTTCGCTTTTATGTATATGTAGTGCGGCCATATGTTTACTTATGATAATAGCAGGGGTGGCACTGGCTAATCATGGTTTGAAGAGTATGAAAGGTTATCAGCAAATGTCATATGAACAAATCGCTCATATGACAGGAACAGAGGGGGCGGGTGTAGAATCAGAAATTTTGGGAAGTTCGTTTTCCGTTACCGAAAAACAAAAACAATTAGAAAGCTTAAAAAGTTTTAATGTTGTAGAAGGAATTGGTATGGCAATAGCAAGTGCTACTTATGAAGTAACAAAGTTTGGAACGGATATAGTTGTTGGGAAAGTGAAAGAGATTTTTAGCCAAGGGTAGCAAGAAGAACGGTTGTCTTACCATTTTGTACGACAGCCGTTTTTTAATTTGAAAAAGGTTTGTCTCTTATGGTTTGTTCGCATAAGATATAGATAGAATGATTTGTATTGTAAGCAGCACGAGTTTTCATTGAATCTTTGCTGCTCTATTGATATAATCAGTGCTAGTGTATATTGGCGAGACTATTAGGAGTTGAGAACATAGATGAACAAAGAAGAAAGAGCAAAAAGACAGTCCAAAATCCGTAATTTCTCTATCATTGCTCATATTGACCACGGAAAATCAACGTTAGCAGACCGTATTTTAGAGAAAACAAACGCGTTAACACAACGTGAAATGAAAGCTCAATTGCTTGACTCTATGGATTTAGAGCGTGAGCGTGGTATTACAATTAAATTAAACGCAGTACAGTTAACGTATAAAGCAAAAGACGGTGAAGAATATATTCTTCACTTAATTGATACACCAGGACACGTCGACTTTACGTATGAAGTATCTCGTAGTTTAGCGGCTTGTGAAGGTGCAATTCTTGTAGTAGATGCGGCGCAAGGTATTGAAGCGCAAACGTTAGCAAACGTATACTTAGCGCTTGATAACAATTTAGAAATTTTACCGGTTATTAATAAAATCGACTTACCAAGTGCAGACCCAGAACGTGTACGTCAAGAGGTAGAAGATGTAATCGGTTTAGATGCATCAGAAGCTGTACTTGCTTCTGCAAAAGCTGGGATTGGTATTGAAGAAATTTTAGAACAAATCGTTGAAAAAGTACCAGCACCAACAGGTGATTCTGAAGAGCCGTTACAATGTATGATTTTTGACTCTTTATATGATCCGTACCGTGGTGTAATTGCTTATATCCGTGTTGTAAATGGAACGGTAAAAGTTGGCGATAAAGTACGTATGATGGCAACTGGTAAAGAATTTGAAGTAACAGAAGTAGGTGTATTTACACCGAAGACTACGCAACGTGATGAGTTAACTGTAGGTGATGTAGGATTCTTAGCGGCATCGATTAAAAATGTTGGTGACACACGTGTTGGTGATACGATTACACATGCGAAACGTCCAGCTGCAGAGCCGTTAGCAGGTTATCGTAAATTAAACCCAATGGTATTCTGTGGTTTATATCCAATTGATTCTGCACGTTACAACGACTTACGTGATGCGTTAGAAAAATTAGAGTTAAACGATTCTGCTCTTGAGTTTGAACCAGAAACATCTCAAGCACTAGGATTTGGTTTCCGTTGTGGTTTCTTAGGACTTCTTCACATGGAAATCATTCAAGAACGTATTGAACGTGAATTTAAAATTGACTTAATTACAACAGCGCCAAGCGTTATTTATAAAGTGTATTTAACAAACGGTGAAGATGTTATTGTTGATAATCCATCTAATATGCCAGATCCACAGTCTATCGATCGTGTAGAAGAGCCGTTTGTAAAGGCTTCAATTATGGTTCCAAATGACTATGTTGGAGCTGTAATGGAAATTTGCCAAGGTAAACGTGGAACGTTTATTGATATGCAATATTTAGATGAAACACGTGTTACATTAACATATGAAATCCCGTTATCAGAAATCGTATATGATTTCTTCGATCAGTTGAAATCAAACACAAAAGGATATGCATCATTTGACTACGAGTTAATTGGCTACAAACCATCTAAACTTGTGAAAATGGATATTCTTTTAAATAATGAACAAGTCGATGCTTTATCATTTATCGTGCATCGTGATTCAGCGTATGACCGCGGTAAAGTGATTGTAGAGAAATTAAAAGATTTAATTCCAAGACAGCAGTTTGAAGTACCAATTCAAGCGACGATCGGAAACAAAGTTGTAGCGCGTTCTACAATTAAGGCGATGCGTAAAAACGTACTTGCGAAATGTTACGGTGGTGACATTTCTCGTAAACGTAAACTTCTTGATAAGCAAAAAGAAGGTAAAAAACGTATGAAGTCTGTTGGTTCTGTAGAAGTACCGCAAGAAGCGTTCATGGCTGTACTGAAAATGGATGACAATTAATAATTGATTGTTATTTCATGCGAATCGATATAAAAAAAGAAGTCGTTTATACGACTTCTTTTTTATATCATTACTTTTTAGACAACATAGCTTCTCTCATTTACAATAGTGAGAGAGCTTTTTAGTTCATATAGAGTTAGGGGTTTGTTAATGTCCGAAAATATTCGAAAAGATATTCACGAGAAAATACAAAATGGCAATTTTAATTGTGAAAAGGAATTGACGCTTTCTATTATTAGCGGAAAGTGGAAAGTTGTGATACTGTGGCATCTTGGTGTGGAAGGACCTCATCGTTTTAGTGAATTACAACGATTATTCCCAAGCATTTCTCATAAAGTTTTGTCGAATCAATTAAAAGAGTTAATGGAAGATGGGATTGTTGACCGAACAGTATACCCAGAAATTCCTCCGCGAGTGGAGTATTATATGACGGAATTAGGCATGTCGCTTTTACCAATCGTTGAAATGATGTATGATTGGGGAAAAATGCGAATGGAGCAAATTCGTAATACGTTAGAGAAGTAAAGAAGCCTCCCGAGCGCGGAGGTTTTCTTTTTAGAAAGGTAGGAGTTATTTTTGGTGCAAGCTGCATATATTCATATTCCGTTTTGTCAGCATATTTGTCACTATTGTGATTTTAATAAAGTGTTTATTGAACGCCAACCGGTCGATCAATATTTAGAGTATTTAGAGAAAGAAATAATAAATACAGTTCAAAAGGTACCGTTTGATAGTATGAAAACGATTTTTGTTGGTGGAGGAACTCCGACAGCGTTAAACATGGAGCAGACAAAGAAATTATTAGATATTATAAATCGTCGTTTACGTCCATTTGCCCCGAATTGTGAATTAACATTTGAAGCGAATCCGGGTGATTTGCCGAAAGAGAAGTTAAATGTGTTACTAGAAGGTGGAGTAAACCGAATTAGTTTTGGTGTACAAACATTTCGAGACGAATTGCTTGAGAAAATTGGACGTAAGCATACGAGGGAAGATGCGTTTGTAGCAATTAGAGAAGCGCAGGAAGTGGGCTTTAAAAATATAAATGTAGACATTATTTATGCTCTGCCAGGGCAGACGATAGAAGATGTAAAAGAAACATTGGACATTGCTTTTACACTTGGTGTGCAACATTTCTCCGCATATTCATTAATTGTGGAACCGAAAACTGTATTTTATAACTTAATGAATAAAGGGAAATTAAGACTTCCAGGTGAAGACCACGAAGCGAAAATGTATGAAATGGTAATGGATGAAATGGAGAAACACGGCTATAGCCAGTATGAAATTAGCAATTTCTCAAAAGGTGATAATGAAAGTAGACATAATCTCACATACTGGAATAATGAAGAGTATTATGGATTTGGAGCTGGAGCGCATAGTTATGTAAATGGAGAACGTATCCAAAATGTAGGGCCGCTCAAGCAATATTTTAATAAAATCGATGAAACTGGATTTCCGTATTTAGATGTTCACGCGGTGACGGAGAAAGAAAGAATGGAAGAAGAGTTGTTCTTAGGGCTTCGAAAAACAAAAGGTGTATCTAAAATAGCGTTTCAAAAGAAATTTAATATGGAAATGAATCAGGTTTTTGCGAAGCAGTTACAAAGCAACCAAGAACAAGGGTTGCTTGAAGAGAGTGATGGATATGTTCGTTTAACGCGAAAAGGAAAGTTATTAGGGAATGAAGTATTCCAATCATTTTTGATTGACTAATTAAATGTTCCATTAACGTGAAAAAGTTTCATTATTTCGTGACGTTTCCGTTGACAATTGAATGTCAATTTTGGTAAGTTATTAATAGATTTAGCACTCGAAGACAAAGAGTGCTAACAGAGGTGATGATGAGATGCTTACGGAACGTCAGCTCTTAATTTTACAAACAATTATTGATGACTTTATTGGATCAGCGCAACCTGTTGGGTCGAGGACGTTGGCGAAGAAAGATGAAATTACGTATAGTTCAGCTACTATTCGAAATGAAATGGCTGATTTAGAGGAACTAGGATTTATTGAGAAAACGCATAGTTCTTCAGGACGTGTTCCTTCTGAAAAAGGATATCGTTTTTATGTAGACCATCTGTTAGCGCCGCAAAATTTACCGAACGATGAAATTGTACAAATTAAAGATTTGTTTGCTGAAAGAATTTTTGAAGCGGAAAAGATTGCACAGCAATCGGCTCAAATTTTATCAGAGATTACGAATTATACGGCCATTGTTCTTGGACCGAAGTTAAGCACAAATAAACTTAAAAACGTACAAATTGTACCGCTTGATCGTCAAACTGCAGTCGCTATTATTGTAACGGATACAGGGCATGTACAAAGCAAAACGATTACCGTTCCGGAATCTGTTGATTTATCAGATTTAGAAAAAATGGTTAATATTTTAAATGAAAAGCTGTCGGGCGTACCAATGGCAGAACTGCATAACAAAATCTTTAAAGAGATTGTTACAGTTTTACGTGGGTATGTTCATAATTACGATAGTGCAATAAAAATGTTAGATGGTACATTTCAAGTTCCTTTATCGGAAAAGATATACTTTGGAGGAAAAGCAAATATGCTTTCGCAACCAGAGTTCCATGACATTCACAAAGTAAGATCCTTGCTGACGATGATTGATAATGAAGCCGAGTTTTATGACATTTTGCGTCATAAACAAGTAGGTATTCAAGTGAAAATCGGTAGGGAAAACTCTGCGACGGCCATGGAAGATTGTAGTTTAATTTCTGCAACATATTCGATTGGAGAAGAGCAGCTTGGAACAATTGCTATTTTAGGTCCGACAAGAATGCAGTACTCTCGGGTAATTAGTTTGTTACAGTTATTTACGAGACAATTTACTGATGGACTTAAAAAGTAAATAAGAGTAATACATTCGCTCAAGTAATGAAATTTTCATTGCTGTGTGTAATATATAATGCTTAGGTAATTGTGTTCAGCATAATACCTAATACCTTTTAAGGAGGTGAATATTGTGGAAGAGCGTAACGAACAAGTGGTAGAAGAAGTAAAAGAAGCGCAAGTTGAAGAAGCTGTCACGGCAGAAAACAGTGAAAAAACTGTAGAAGAAAAAAGTGAGGCTGCTCTTTTACAAGAAAAAGTAGATGAGTTACAAGCGAAACTAACGGAAACGGAAGGTCGCACATTACGTCTACAAGCTGATTTTGAAAATTATAAGCGTCGTGTCCAAATGGATAAACAGGCTGCTGAAAAATATAGAGCACAAAGTCTAGTTTCAGATATTTTGCCAGCTCTTGATAATTTTGAAAGAGCAATGCAAGTGGAAGCAACTGATGAGCAAACGAAATCCTTGTTACAAGGTATGGAAATGGTGCATCGTCAATTGTTAGAAGCACTGACTAAAGAAGGTGTTGAAGCGATTGAAGCTGTTGGTAAACAGTTTGATCCTAATGAACACCAAGCTATTATGCAAGTGGAAGATAGTGAATTTGAATCAAACGCGGTAGTTGAAGAATTCCAAAAAGGTTATAAACTAAAAGACCGTGTGATTCGCCCATCAATGGTAAAAGTAAATCAATAATTTACATAAAAGTAGGAGGATTCGCCATGAGTAAAATTATCGGTATTGACTTAGGTACAACAAACTCTTGTGTAGCTGTTATGGAAGGTGGAGAACCAAAGGTTATCCCAAATCCAGAAGGAAACCGTACAACACCTTCTGTTGTAGCTTTTAAAAATGAAGAGCGTCAAGTTGGGGAAGTTGCAAAGCGTCAAGCAATTACAAACCCAAATACAATCATGTCTGTTAAACGTCATATGGGTACAGACTACAAAGTAGAAGTTGAAGGTAAAGATTATACACCTCAAGAAATTTCTGCAATCATTTTACAAAACTTAAAAGCTTCTGCTGAAGCATACTTAGGTGAAACAGTTACGAAAGCTGTTATTACAGTACCTGCATACTTCAACGATGCAGAACGTCAAGCGACAAAAGATGCTGGTCGTATCGCTGGTTTAGAAGTTGAGCGTATCATTAACGAACCAACAGCAGCAGCGCTTGCTTACGGTTTAGAAAAACAAGATGAAGAGCAAAAAATCTTAGTATATGACTTAGGTGGCGGTACATTTGACGTATCTATCCTTGAGTTAGCAGACGGAACATTCGAAGTTATTTCAACTGCTGGTGACAATCGTCTTGGTGGAGATGACTTTGACCAAGTTATTATTGACCACTTAGTAGCTGAGTTCAAAAAAGAAAATAACATTGATTTAAGCCAAGATAAAATGGCACTTCAACGTTTGAAAGATGCAGCTGAAAAAGCGAAAAAAGATCTTTCAGGTGTAACACAAACACAAATTTCATTACCATTCATTAGTGCCGGAGCTGCTGGTCCATTACACTTAGAATTAACATTAACAAGAGCGAAATTCGAAGAGCTTTCAGCAGGTCTTGTTGAAAGAACTTTAGAGCCAACTCGTCGTGCATTAAAAGACGCTGGTTTTGCTCCAAGCGAATTAGATAAAGTTATCCTTGTTGGTGGATCTACTCGTATCCCAGCTGTACAAGAAGCTATTAAACGTGAAACTGGTAAAGAACCATATAAAGGTGTAAACCCTGATGAAGTTGTAGCATTAGGTGCTGCAGTTCAAGGTGGCGTACTTACTGGTGATGTAGAAGGCGTACTATTATTAGATGTAACTCCACTTTCTTTAGGTATTGAAACTATGGGTGGTGTGTTCACGAAATTAATCGAGCGTAACACTACAATTCCAACAAGTAAGTCACAAGTATTCTCGACAGCTGCTGATAACCAACCGGCAGTAGACATTCACGTATTACAAGGTGAGCGTCCAATGTCAGCTGATAACAAAACATTAGGTCGTTTCCAATTAACAGACCTTCCACCAGCACCACGTGGTATTCCACAAATCGAAGTAACATTCGATATTGATGCGAACGGTATCGTTAACGTACGTGCGAAAGACTTAGGAACAAGCAAAGAACAAGCTATTACAATCCAATCTTCTTCAGGTCTTTCTGATGAAGAAGTAGATCGTATGGTACAAGAAGCAGAAGCAAATGCTGACGCTGACCAAAAACGTAAGGAAGAAGTTGAACTTCGTAACGAAGCTGACCAACTTGTATTCCAAACGGACAAAGTTGTAAAAGATTTAGAAGGTAAAGTGGATGAGGCTGAAGTTGCAAAAGCAACAGAAGCGAAAGAGGCACTACAAGCTGCGATCGAGAAGAATGAGCTTGAGGAAATCCGTGCGAAAAAAGACGCTTTACAAGAAATCGTACAACAATTAAGTGTTAAATTATACGAGCAAGCTCAAGCAGCTGCAGGGCAAGCAGAAGGTGCACAAGGGGCACAAGATGCTGGCGCGAAGAAAGACAATGTAGTAGACGCTGAGTTTGAAGAAGTAAAAGAAGATAAGTAATATAAATAAGTAAGATGACAAAAAGTCAAAGTCAAGCGTGCCTTGGCTTTGGCTTTTTTCATGAATGAGAAGAAAAGTGTGAGGTTCTTAAGTTTTTTACTTTGCATACTGTAAGTGAGGAAACTTTGTTGCAAAGCACTTTCTTTCGGTGTTAAAATTACGTTTATGTGAAAGATTCGGGGGTTGTAAATTTATGAGTAAACGAGATTATTATGAGGTCCTTGGACTTAGCAAGGGTGCTTCAAAAGATGAAATAAAAAAAGCGTATCGTCGTTTGGCTAAAAAATACCATCCAGACGTAAGTAAAGAAGAAAATGCAATTGAAAAGTTTAAAGAAGTACAAGAAGCATACGAAGTATTAAGCGACGATCAAAAGCGCGCGCAATATGATCAATTTGGTCATGCTGGTGCAAATCAAGGTTTCGGTGGCTTTGGCGGCGGAGGAGACTTCGGCGGTGGCTTCGGTTTCGAAGATATCTTTAGTTCGTTCTTTGGCGGCGGTGGCGGTAGACGTCGTGATCCAAATGCTCCGCGTCAAGGTGCTGATTTACAATATCAAGTTACTTTAGAGTTTGAAGAAGCTATTTTTGGTAAAGAATTAAATGTCGAGATTCCAGTAGAAGATCCATGTGATACTTGTAAAGGTAGCGGAGCGAAACCAGGAACTTCAAAAGAAACATGTAAACATTGTTCAGGATCAGGGCAAGTAAGTGTAGAACAAAATACACCATTTGGTCGTATCGTAAACCGTCAAGCTTGTGGTCATTGTTCAGGAACTGGTCAAATGATTAAAGAAAAATGTACGACATGTCACGGTTCTGGTAAAGTACGTAAACGTAAAAAAATCAACGTTAAAATTCCAGCAGGTATTGATAATGGTCAACAAATTCGCGTATCTGGAAAAGGTGAAGCGGGCGTAAATGGCGGACCGGCAGGAGATTTATATGTTGTTGTTCATGTAAGAAATCATGAATTCTTTGAGCGTGAAGGAGACCACATTATTTGCGAAATGCCATTAACATTTGCGCAAATGGCACTTGGTGCTGAAGTGGAAGTTCCTACTGTTCATGGGAAAGTGAAGCTGAAAATTCCAGCAGGAACACAAACAGGAACAGAATTCCGCTTAAAAGGAAAAGGTGCTCCAAACGTACGTGGATACGGTCAAGGAGATCAATATGTAGTCGTTCGTGTTGTTGTACCGACGAAATTAACTTCACATCAAAAAGATTTATTACGTGAATTTGCGGGACAAGAAGAGCAGGATGATAGTCTATTTGGAAAGCTTAAACGTGCTTTCAAAGGGGAATAATGGAAATAAAAAATGGAGTTGGTAAATTGTGAAATGGTCAGAAATTAGTATTCATACAACAGAAGAAGCAGTAGAAGCTGTCTCTCATATTTTACATGAAGCTGGTGCTAGTGGAGTTGCGATTGAGGATCCAGCGGAATTGACGAAAGAGCGCGAGCAACAATATGGTGAAATTTATGCATTGAATCCAGATGAATATCCGGCGGAAGGTGTATTAATAAAAGCGTATTTCCCGCAAACGGATTCTTTACATGAAACGATTGCAGGTGTAAAATCATCTATTGATATGCTTCCATCTTACGACATCGAAATTGGTACTGGAAATATTACAGTTAACGAAGTCAATGAAGAAGATTGGGCTACTGCTTGGAAAAAATATTACCATCCAGTACAAATTTCTGATACATTCACAATTGTGCCGACGTGGGAAGAATATACACCATCTTCTCCGGAAGAAAAAATTATTGAATTAGATCCAGGTATGGCGTTTGGGACAGGAACTCATCCGACAACAACGATGTGTATTCGTGCATTAGAAAAAACAGTTCAGCCAGGTGACACTATCATTGATGTAGGAACAGGTTCTGGTGTACTTAGTATTGCAGCGGCAAAATTAGGTGCGTCTTCTGTTCAAGCGTATGATTTAGATCCGGTTGCGGTTGAAAGTGCAGAAATGAATGTACGTTTAAATAAAACAGATGATATCGTTTCTGTTGGGCAAAATAGTCTTTTAGAAGGCATTGAAGGTCCTGTTGATTTAATTGTAGCTAACTTATTAGCAGAAATTATTCTATTATTCCCTGAAGATGCAGCAAGAGTTGTGAAGTCGGGCGGATTATTTATTACATCCGGCATTATTGCAGCGAAGGAAAAGGTAATTTCTGAAGCATTAGAAAAAGCTGGATTTACAATTAAAGAAGTGTTACGAATGGAAGATTGGGTAGCAATTATTGCACGAAATGCGTAATATAGATTTTAGTCTATAATGAAAAGGGGAGTCTCTCACTATAAGGTGAGGGACTTGCCGTTTGTTATATGAAAAATGATAACGTTTCGTTCTTTTCGTAAGTGATGACTTACGAAAGGAACGAAACTCTACTAAGGTGATTATATGCAACGTTATTTTGTAGAAGAAAAATATGTAAATGAGACAAGTATTCGCATTGTAGGTGATGACGTACATCATATCGCAAGAGTGATGCGTATGTCAGCTGGTGATCACATTTACTGCTGTGTAAACGGAAAAACAGCAGTATGTTCAATTGATGAAATTACCAGTGAATTTATTAATACGGCTATTGTAGAATGGGTAGAGGCGTCAAGTGAACTTCCTGTTTTCGTGACGATTGCAAGTGGACTGCCGAAAGGAGATAAGCTAGAGTTAATTTTCCAAAAAGGAACTGAGCTTGGGGCAGCTGCATTCTTACCATTTCAAGCATCTCGATCTATCGTAAAATGGGATGCAAAAAAAGCTGATAAAAAAGTTGAGCGTTTAAGAAAAATTGTGAAAGAAGCTGCGGAACAATCGCATAGAAGTGAAATTCCAGAAGTGCATGCTCCGGCATCGTTTAAGCAATTGCTTTCAATGAGTAATGAGTATGATGTATGTCTTGTTGCGTACGAAGAGGAAGCAAAACAAGGTGAGAAGTCCAATTTTGCTAAAGCTTTAACGACGATGAAACCAGGCCAAAAACTATTGATTGTATTTGGACCAGAAGGTGGTTTAGCGGAGGAAGAGATTACTACGCTTCGTGAACATAAATTTGTACCATGTAGTTTAGGACCAAGAATTTTAAGAACAGAAACGGCGCCGTTATACGCGTTAAGTGCTGCTTCGTATCATTTTGAATTGATGGGGTGATGATCAATGTCAACTGTTGCGTTCCATACGTTAGGTTGTAAAGTAAACCACTATGAAACAGAAGCCATTTGGCAATTGTTTAAGCAAGGTGGATATGAAAGAACTGAATATGAAAAGAAAGCTGATGTATATGTTATTAATACGTGTACAGTAACGAATACCGGAGATAAGAAAAGTCGTCAAGTTATTAGACGTGCTGTTCGTCAAAACCCGGATGCGGTAATTTGTGTAACGGGATGTTACGCACAAACATCTCCAGCGGAAATTATGGCGATTCCAGGTGTAGATATTGTAGTTGGTACACAGGATCGTGAAAAGATGTTAGGATACATCGAAGAATTCCGCAAAGAGCGTCAACCAATTAATGCTGTCCGCAACATTATGAAAACACGTGTATACGAAGAACTAGATGTACCTTATTTCACGGATCGTACACGTGCATCTTTAAAAATACAAGAAGGTTGTAATAACTTCTGTACATTCTGTATTATTCCTTGGGCACGTGGTTTAATGCGTTCTCGTGATGGGAAAGAAGTTATTAAACAAGCACAGCAATTAGTAAATGCAGGCTATAAAGAAATCGTCTTAACAGGTATTCATACAGGTGGGTACGGCGAAGATATTAAAGATTATAACTTAGCTGGATTACTTCGTGATATGGAAGCGGAAGTAGGCGGATTAAAGCGTCTTCGTATTTCTTCTATTGAAGCGAGTCAGATTTCAGATGAAGTAATTGAAGTGTTAGATAAGTCAGAAGTAGTTGTGCGTCACTTACACATTCCATTGCAATCTGGATCTAATACTGTATTAAAGCGTATGCGTCGTAAGTATACGATGGAATTTTTCCAAGAGCGTTTAGATCGTTTGAAAGAAGCGTTACCAGGTCTTGCGATTACATCGGACGTAATCGTTGGTTTCCCAGGTGAAACGGAAGAAGAATTTATGGAAACATACAATTTCATTAAAGAGAATCGCTTCTCTGAGTTACACGTGTTCCCTTACTCCAAACGTACAGGAACACCTGCAGCGCGTATGGAAGATCAAGTTCCTGAAGATGTGAAGAACGATCGTGTTCACCGCTTAATTGAACTATCTAATCAATTAGCGAAAGAGTATGCGTCACAGTTTGAAGGAGAAGTACTTGAAATTATTCCAGAAGAACAATTTAAAGAGGGCGACCGTGAGGGGTTATATGTAGGTTATACAGATAACTACTTGAAAATTGTATTTGAAGGATCCGAAGAATTAATTGGTAAACTAGTGAAAGTGAAAATCACGAAAGCTGGTTATCCATATAACGAAGCGCAATTTGTTCGTGTTCTTGAAGATGATGTAAAAAAAGAATCAGCAAGCGCATAAAGTGAAACTTTAATCAGCGGAGGGTGAATCTCCCGCTGATTATTAGCCCGATACCCACCTAACTTCTTTGTTTTGGCTAAATTTTGAGGTGGGGGTCTTACTGTCCGGTAAATAGCGGGTAAAAAAAGCATGCAAACGGAAACGATTTGCATGCTTTCTTTTTTAGTGGAGAAGTTAAGTACTGAAAATGTACGAAATGCGTAGTTGTGTCGTATATTGTTGTATGAAAAAAGGTGTCATGACAAAAATATAGTTGTCTTCAGAAGAAAGGATAACAGCTATCTGCATAGTTTTTGAAAAAGGAAGAGCATCTATTCTTCTTTTATTCTGCCAAATAGTTGACCTGAAGTGATAAAATGTATTATAATCGTAAAAGACATGCTGAAGAAGTGTTTCTTTTTGCATGCTGAAGTTAGTATGTAAGTGTGATGTTTCGGAGGGAGGGAAAGAGAATGTCAAAAACAGTCGTTCGTAAAAACGAGTCTTTGGAGGATGCACTTCGCCGTTTTAAAAGATCGGTTTCTAAAACTGGTACACTTGCTGAAGCAAGAAAGCGCGAGTTTTATGAAAAACCAAGTGTAAAACGTAAGAAGAAATCTGAAGCGGCAAGAAAGCGTAAATTCTAAGAGAGGGTGTAAGTTATGAGTCTTCTCGGTCGTTTAAACGATGATATGAAACAAGCGATGAAGAATAAACAAAAAGAAAAATTAACCGTCATTCGTATGGTTAAGGCTGCTTTACAAAATGAAGGTATTAAACTGCAACATACTCTTACTGAAGAAGAGGAATTAACAGTTTTAGCTCGTGAAGTAAAACAGTATAAGGACTCCCTCCTTGAATTTAAAAAAGCTGGTCGTGAAGACCTTGTTGATAAACTGCAAAGTGAAATTCAGATTTTAAGCGCATATTTGCCGGAGCAATTAACTGAAGAGGAACTGGTTGAGGTAATCAAGCAAGTTATTTCTGAAGTTGGTGCGACTTCTAAAGCAGATATGGGTAAGGTGATGACTGCTGTTATGCCGAAAGTAAAAGGTAAAACAGACGGATCACTTGTGAATAAGCTGGTTATCCAGCTATTAGCATAAAAAAACGTCTCATTTCGTATGAGACGTTTTTTTATGCTTTTTTTCCGTTTGGACGTGATATTACAAGCTCTTTTTTCATACATATGGGATGAGAGGGGGTCTTTGGAGATGAAAAAATTAGAACAAATGAAGAATTGGTTAACGAAGCAAATAGACCTGCCAGTGGATGTGCTAATGGATCTACCTCGGATCACGCTTGTTGGGCAAGTGCATATCTATATAGAAAATCATCGAGGTTTATTAGTATTTTCAGATAAAGAAGTAAGATTGTTGTTAAAGCATGGTCAATTATTAATTAAGGGGCAATCCTTTGTTATTAAAACAATCCTTCCAGAAGAACTTTTGCTTGAAGGGATGATTGAGCAAGTGACGTTTTTGGAAAACGAACAGAAAGAGAAGTGAGGGAAACTTCCGTATGTGAAGTTTTTCTTCTTTATTCTAACGATTTGACCCTACTATTTAGTTTATTCTTGCTATTTATGGAAAATAAAACTCTTTATTTCATTTTCGTACGAGCTATTTTACTAATTAAAGTGAAAAGTAGTGTGTCTACTTTGGGAAAGGTAGTGAAGGTAGTAGATGAAAAATAAATGGTTTATAAAGTGGCTTGGGTATGTAAAAGTACGAATTGAAGGTAGAGGAGCAGAGCGGTTCGTTAACGAATGTGTACGTAGGAAATTATTAGTTTGGGACGTTAAGAAAATTGCTGATGAAACGTTAGTTTTTTGTATGCTATTACGAGATGTGAAAAAAATAAAACCAATTTATAGAAAAAATGAATGTAAACTATATTTTATTGGGCGTTACGGTTTTCCTTTTTTGAATAAGCGTTTAATTAAAAATAGTGGATTTTTAATTGGTTTTTTAATTTTCTTTTTTGGTATGATTGCATTATCTAATATGGTTTGGAAAATTGAAATTACAGGAGCAAAACCTGAAACAGAATATATATTGATGAAAGAATTAGACAAAATGGGTATTAAAAAAGGAAAATTACAATTCCAAATGCCTAGTGTAGAAGATGTACAACGTCATTTGACAGACAATATTAATGCGATTACTTGGGCAGGACTAGAAATAAGAGGAACGACGTACCATTTTAAAATTGTTGAAAAAAATGAACCGAAAAAAGAAAAGGAACAAAGGCCGCAAAATTTAGTGGCTAAAAAAGAAGCAATTGTTACAAAAACATTTATTGAAGTAGGAAAGCCAGTCGTTTTAAAAAATGACCATGTAGAAAAAGGGCAACTTCTTGTATCAGGGATATATGGTAATGAGGAGAGTCCAACGATTGTTTCGGCGAAAGGTATTGTATACGGAGAAACGTGGTACACATCTCAGGTGAATGTGCCGCTAAAGACACAATTTCAAGTATATACTGGCAATACCTATAATGAGCATTACCTTACATTTGGAAGTGCAAAAATAAAAATATGGGGATTTCAACATGATAAGTATAAACGCTCTCGTACGGAAAGTGTAAAACATAATGTGAAATTATTTGGTTTTACACTGCCGATCGCGTACGAAAAAGATATCGTGCGTGAAGAGGAAGAAGCAAATCGAGAATATACAGAAAAACAGGCAATGAAAGTAGCGAAAGAGATGGCTGAAAAAGAACTAAAGAAAAAATTGGATGAACATGCTATGATTGTAAGTGATAAGATTTTGAGTAAAGAGGTTGAGGCGGATCAACTAAAAGTCACATTGCATTATACTGTGATTGAAAATATTGCAGAGTCACAACCAATATCCGAATCCGATATTCAAGGAGACTGAGTAATGGCAGAACAATTAGTAGAAATGAACCAACAATTGGAAAATACTAACGAAGCAATCGCTCTTTTTGGAGTCAATGATGCTCATTTGAAAGTAATTGAACGGGAACTGAATGTATCGATTGTAACAAGAGGTGAAACTGTTCATGCATCTGGAGCAGTTGAAACTGTGACACTCGTAGAAAAAATCTTACAGCAATTACTTGTTGTTATTCGAAAAGGTGTATCAATTGCAGAAAGAGATGTTGCGTATGCAATTCAGCTCGCACAACAAGGGAAAATTGCTCAATTTGAAGAGTTATATGAAGAAGAAATCTTTAAAACGGCAAAAGGTAAATCCATTCGTGTAAAAACAATGGGGCAAAGAAGGTATATTCATGCAATGAAGAAGAATGATATTGTATTTGGAATAGGACCTGCTGGGACTGGGAAAACATACTTAGCTGTAGTAATGGCTGTGAGAGCTTTAAAGCAAGGGTATGTAAAGAAAATCATTTTAACGAGACCGGCTGTAGAAGCTGGAGAAAGTTTAGGTTTTTTACCAGGAGATTTGAAAGAGAAGGTAGATCCGTATTTACGTCCATTGTATGATGCATTGCACGATATTCTTGGACAAGAATATACGCAGCGTATGATGGAGCGAGGTGTAATTGAAATCGCGCCTCTTGCTTATATGAGAGGGCGTACGCTCGATGATTCATTTGTTATTTTAGATGAAGCGCAAAATACAACGGGTGCACAAATAAAAATGTTTTTAACAAGATTGGGTTTTAGTTCTAAAATGGTTATTACAGGGGACCCTTCACAAGTAGACTTACCAAAAGGGGTAAAATCAGGGCTTTCGCTAGCTTCTAACATTTTATCTGGTGTATCAGGTCTTTCGTTCATTACGTTAGAACAAACAGACGTTGTGAGGCATCCACTGGTGCAACGTATTATTGAGGCATATGATAAAATGGAATGATCCTATTTGTCAGGATCATTTCTTTTTGTATTAAGGTTGGCGAACGACATATTTTTTACTATCATAAAAGATAAGAGAAATAAACTATAGGTACTGGTGTATCAAAATATTACCTAAAGGTATCGTTGGCTAGAAGAAATGAAAGCTATAAATAGTTTCACTTTATTTCTGGAGAGGAGAAGGTATTGAAATCATGTTAAGATCTCAAGAAATTTCTAAGTGGTTTCGTAATTTACAACATTCGAAAAAACTAAGTTGGATTTCTTACGTTTTATTAGGGGCAGTGCTGTTTTTTGCACTTATGAATAATGTAAAACCAGAGCAATTAGATGTTGATATGTATTCTATTGCAAAAAAAACAATTCATTCTCCTATTAAAATTGAAGATAAGGTTATAACGGACAGAAAAAAACAAGAGGCCGCTCAAAAAGTTGGGGATCAATATACATATAGAAGTGAATATAAACAAAATAGAGTAGATATTGTAAATGATGTTTTTGCCAAGGTAAATGAAGTAATTCAAGAAATGAAAGCTGCTGGACCTGAAGAGCAAAAAAAGATGACCGATGCAAATAAATTAGAAAAGTTGAAGAAGAAGTTGCCATCTAATTTAACAAAGGAATTATCTGAAGAGAATTTATTATACTTTATTAATGCAGAACCGGATCAATTAGAATTAGCAAAGAACGCGGCTTTAACGTCTGTTAGTGTTATTATGGGTGGAAATATTAAAATGTCCGAAGAAATAGCAGCAAAAGAGCGGTTTGTTAATGAAATGAAAAGCCTCAATGTGAATAGCGGATTGAAGGAAGCTGTGAATGCGCTAGGATCATATGCGATTACAGCAAATTATTTTTATGATCCGGCTGTAACGAAAGAGAAGAAGAAAGCGGAAGAAGATTTAGTTCCACCTGTTTATATTCTTCAAGGACAAGTTATTGTTAGAGAAGGTGAAACGATTTCAAGTGATATGTATAATCAGTTGAAATTAGTTGGTTTATTAGAGAAAGGTAATAGTTTTCAGCCTTATGTTGGATTAGCAGTGCTCATCGGTGTGTTACTGTACTTCATGCATAAGCAGTTTGAAGTGTTTTTACAGCGTAAAAGAGAAGATAGACCGTATATTTTAGCTTATATTACAATTTTGTCTATCACGATTGTTTTAATGAAAACTATTAGTTTGTTTCAAAAGCTTGAATATGCAGGGATTGCGTATGTTGTCCCAGTTGCGATGGGAACAATACTTGTAAAACTAATGATTGGCGATCGATTTGTATTTTTAACAAGTATGATTTTTTCTGTGTGCGGAAGTATTATGTTTAATGAAGGGGTAACAAGCACACTGAATTATAGTGTAGGTATTTATGTGTTATTAAGTTCATTATCAGTAAGCATTTTCTTAAGAGAAAAAAATCGTCGTACGATGATTTTACAAGCTGGTATACTCGTTTCTATCTTAAATGTAGTCGTCTTAGCGGCGTTATTATTATTACGTAATGGGAATTTTTCACCTCTTGAAATTGGAACACAATTATTGATGGCTTCCGTTTCAGGAATTATCTCATCCGTTTTAGCTATGGGGATATTACCATATTTAGAGAGTGGACTTGGGATTGTATCAAGCATGAAGCTTATGGAGCTATCGAGTCCGAATCATCCGCTTTTGCGTAGAATTTTGTTAGAAGCGCCAGGAACATATCACCATAGTGTAATGGTAGCGAATCTTTCTGAGGCAGCTTGTGAAGCGGTTGGAGCAAATGGTGTATTAGCACGTGTAGGAGCGTATTATCATGATGTAGGGAAAACAGTACAACCGCAATTCTTTATTGAAAACCAGATGGGAATTGAAAATCCACATGATAAATTAGATCCTGTGACAAGTAAAGATATTATCATTGCCCATGTAACAGATGGAGTGAAAATGCTCGAAGAATACCATATTCCACAAGAAATTATCGATATTGCTGGACAACACCATGGTACAACACTGCTTAAATATTTTTATTATAAGGCGATTAAAGAAGATAAAGAAAAATATACAGAAGAGATGTTCCGTTATCCGGGCTCAAAAGCAACTTCTAAAGAATCGGCAATCGTTGGTATTGCTGATAGCGTTGAGGCGGCGGTACGTTCTATGAATCATCCAACGCCAGATCAAATTAATAATTTAGTACAAAGTATTATTAAAGATCGCTTGCAAGATGGGCAATTTAGTGAATGTGATTTGACATTTAAGGAACTACAAATCGTTGGAAAAACGTTATGTGAAACGTTAAATGGTATTTTCCATTCGCGTATTACATATCCGGAACCACCGGAAGAGAAGGAGAAAGAATGAGTTTATTAATTGATTTCATTGATGAAACAGAAGAAGTGAAAGAAGAATATGTGAATTTAATTCGTGAGATATTAGGAACAGCGGCTCAAATGGAAAAAATAGAGGCTGGTGCGGAGTTATCAGTGACATTTGTAGATAACGAACGCATTCGTGAGATTAATCGTGATTATCGAGATAAGGATCAGCCTACTGATGTCATTTCCTTTGCTATGGAAGAAATGGGAGAAGGAGAAATGGAAATTGTAGGTGCAGAGATGCCGCGTATGTTAGGTGACCTTATTATTTCTATTCCGAGAGCGAAAGAACAAGCTGAAGAGTATGGGCATTCTTTTGATCGTGAACTTGGATTTTTAGCGTTACATGGCTTTTTACATTTACTTGGTTATGACCACATGACAGAAGAAGATGAAAAAGAAATGTTTGGAAGGCAAAAAGAAATTTTAGAGGCATTTGGATTAGGTCGATGAAAAAAGGAAAACTTATAAATAGTTTTGGATATGCTATAGCAGGTATATTCTTTTGTCTTCGTCATGAACGAAATATGAAAATTCATTATTTAGCCGCAGTCATTGTTATATGCTGCGGCTTTTATTTCCATATTACGAAAGTAGAGTGGATGATATTACTTATTGTAATAGGAATTGTAATGAGTTTAGAGATGGTAAATACGGCTGTGGAAAAAACAGTAGATTTAGCGACTACCGATATACATCCGTTTGCGAAAATTGCAAAGGATGTTGCAGCGGGAGCAGTTTTATTGTTTGCGATAATAGCCGTTATAATTGGTGCTATTATCTTTTTACCGTATGTGGTATAGTTGCATTCCAAAGCTTTTATTAAGCTTTGAAAGTGCCGTAAAGGCCTTTAATAAGAGAGTGTATCTATTCACAGCTGTGAACAGGAAGGATGCGGGAATATGAATAGTGAACAATTAATTCAAGAAGCAATCGAAGCGCGTAAACAAGCGTACGTACCATATTCTAAATTTCAAGTAGGTGCAGCATTATTAACACAGGATGGAAAAGTATATCGTGGATGTAATGTTGAGAATGCATCATATGGCTTATGTAATTGTGCAGAAAGAACAGCTTTATTTAAGGCGGTTTCTGAAGGAGATAAAGAGTTTGTAGCTATCGCGATTGTAGCGGACACAAAGCGTCCAGTACCTCCTTGTGGAGCATGTCGACAAGTTATGGTAGAATTATGTAAACAGGATACGAAAGTATACCTATCAAATCTACATGGTGACGTTCAAGAGACGACAGTCGGAGAGTTGTTACCAGGAGCATTTTTAGCGGAGGATTTACATGAATAGAAAAGGTTATAAATCAGGTTTTGTCTCTATTATTGGCAGACCGAATGTTGGGAAATCTACATTTTTAAATCGTATTATCGGCCAGAAAATTGCCATTATGAGTGACAAACCACAAACAACTCGTAATAAAATTCAAGGCGTATATACAGAAAATGATTCACAAGTAATTTTCATTGATACACCAGGAATACATAAACCTAAACATAAATTAGGCGACTTCATGGTGAAGATGGCTCAAACGACATTAAAAGAAGTTGATATTGTTCTGTTTATGGTCAATGCAGTTGAAGGATTTGGTCGTGGTGAGGAATTTATCATTGAGAAATTAAAAGAAACGAAACAACCAGTATTTTTAGTAATTAATAAAATCGACCAACTTCATCCAGAGCAATTATTAGAGTTAATTGATCAATACCGCAAACTACACGAGTTTGCAGAGATTGTACCAATTTCTGCATTAGACGGTAATAATGTGGACGCTTTAATTGGAACAATTAAAAAGTATTTACCAGAAGGACCGCAATACTATCCAGATAATCAAGTAACGGATCATCCGGAGAGATTTATTATTGCAGAGCTTATTCGTGAGAAAGTACTACATTTAACACGTGAAGAAGTGCCACATTCTGTGGCTGTTGTTATCGATGCAATTCAAAAACGCGAAGGCGGGGCAGTTTATATCAATGCAACGATTGTTGTGGAACGTCCATCGCAAAAAGGGATTATTATCGGAAAACAAGGGAAGATGTTAAAAGAAGTTGGTAAGCGAGCTCGCTTTGATATTGAAGCATTACTTGGTTCTAAAGTATTTTTAGAAGTATGGGTAAAAGTGCAAAAAGATTGGCGTAATAAAATGTCTCAGCTTCGTGACCTTGGTTTCCGCGAAGACGAGTACTAAAATAGAGTAAAGCTGTAATCAGCGGATGTTTTGTTCATCCGCTGATTATTGGTTTTTATGAGTTTTGACAAATTAGGAAAAATTTTTCTCACATGAAAATGGACAAAATGGGTCAATTTAATAACAACAAAGGAAATTGGTTTATAGGCTACGCTTATTGAGAAAGGTGGATTCTTATGCTAGATTTTACCTGGAAGTTTTTCTCCAAAACAGGAAGCATTGAAACGTACTTGCTTTTGAAAGAAATGGAAAAAGACGTAAACGATGAGATGGATCAACATGAAGAGGAGCTAGCGCATCTAGACTCTCCAATTTCTTGACCCGTTTTGTTCAAACCTTGGATGGTGACGAACATGTTTCAAAAAGTTGAGGGCATCATTATCCGTACGACAGATTACGGAGAAACGAACAAGATTGTTACAATATTCTCAAGAGAATTGGGTAAGGTAAGTGCAATGGCAAGAGGAGCGAAAAAACCGAAAAGTCGGTTAGCATCTGTTTCGCAACTTATGACACATGGTAATTTTCTTATTCAAATGGGATCTGGACTTGGAACTTTGCAACAAGGCGAGATTATTTCAACCATGAAAGAAATTCGCGAGGATATATTTTTAACTGCTTATGCATCATTTATTATTGAGTTAACTGATAAAGCAACAGAAGATAAAAAACATAATCCATATTTATTTGAAATGTTATATCAAACGTTGCATTATATGTGTGAGGGTGTTGATCCAGAAGTATTATCATTAATTTATCAAACGAAAATGCTTCCGGTATTAGGGATGCGCCCATACTTTGATACATGTGCGATTTGTCATCAAGAAACAGATTTTGTCGCCTTCTCTGTTCGGGAAGGCGGTTTTCTGTGCTCGCGTCATGCTGAGCAAGACCAGTATCGCATACCAGTGGGGGAAGCTGTTCATAAATTGTTACGTCTTTTCTACCACTTCGATTTACATAGACTTGGCAATGTATCAGTGAAGGATAGCACAAAAAAACAAATGCGTTTAGTATTGAATACATATTATGATGAATATTGCGGGATTTATTTGAAATCAAGACGTTTCTTAGAACAACTTGATAAGTTTCAAATATAATTTTGGGCCGTATACGGTCCTTTTTACATCCTATCTTTTTCGAATAGCATATTTAGTATATAATATTTAAGAGATAGTATAACTTTTTTCGTTGTGCATTAAAGGTGGTGATTATCATAGAGCTGAATAAACGGCAAGAACATATCATTCAGATTGTAAAAGATCACGGTCCTATTACAGGGGAGTCAATTGCTGCGCAATTGGGATTAACACGTGCAACGCTAAGACCAGACTTAGCAATTTTAACGATGGCTGGTTATTTAGAAGCGCGTCCACGCGTAGGTTATTTTTATACGGGTAAAACTGGGGGGCAGCTATTATCTGAAGCTGTTAAGAAAATTAAAGTACAAGATTATCAATCTAGACCAGTTGTAATTGATAAAAATGTATCAGTATACGATGCGATTTGTACTATGTTTTTAGAGGATGTAGGTACATTATTCGTTGTAGATCAATCGACTCTATTAGTTGGCGTTGTATCTCGTAAAGATTTATTACGAGCTAGCCTAGGAAAGCAGGATTTAACCTCTCTTCCGGTTAATATTATCATGACAAGGATGCCAAACATTGCGATGTGTCGTAGAGAAGATTCTTTATATGATATTGCGATGGAATTAATAGAAAGACAGATTGACGCGATGCCAGTTGTAAAAGATACGAAACAAGGTTTAGAAGTGATTGGACGAATTACAAAAACAAATATTACACGTGCGTTTGTAAACTTAGTAAATAACGAATAAGTGTAATTTGTTTAAAGTGAGGTAATGTAATGGATAATAAAATCGTATATGTCGTATCTGACTCTGTTGGAGAAACGGCTGATTTGGTTGTTCGAGCGGCAATGGGGCAATTCCCATTTGCTCCTGATATTAGACGTGTACCGTATGTAGAAGATACAGGGACATTAAAAGAAGTGATTTCGATTGCTAAGAGCAATCAAGCGCTTATTTGTTTTACGTTAGTAAAGCCTGACATGCGTCAGTATTTAGTGGCAGAGGCTGCAAAAGAGGGCGTAGAAGCATATGATATTATCGGGCCTCTAATTGATCAAATTGAAGAAATTACAGGGCAAGTGCCGAGGTATGAGCCGGGTGTTGTTCGTAGATTAGATGAAGAATACTTTAAAAAGATTGAAGCGATTGAGTTTGCTGTAAAGTATGATGATGGTAGAGACGCACGTGGTATTTTAAAAGCAGATATCGTATTGATTGGCATTTCGCGCACATCAAAAACACCACTTTCTCAATATTTAGCTCATAACAAACGTTTGAAAGTTGCTAATGTACCACTCGTACCAGAAGTAGATCCGCCTGAAGAATTATATCAAGTGGCTAAAGAAAAATGCTTCGGTTTGAAAATTACGCCAGATAAGTTGAATCATATTCGAAAAGAGCGATTGAAATCACTTGGACTAAGTGACGGTGCAACATATGCCAATATTAATCGTATTAAAGAAGAAATTGATCACTTTGAGAATGTAGTTAGTAAAATAAATTGTCAAGTAATTGATGTATCGAATAAAGCGATTGAAGAAACAGCCAACATTATTGTGAATGCAGTGCAAAACCAAAAAATGTTTTAGCACATTTACCAAAGGTGAATGTGCTTTTTTCGCTCGTGAGAAACACAATGCCTGTTGATTTCGTAATAGATTATAGCGAAGTGGTTATACTTATATTCTTCTGTCTTTTTATTATGCTAAAGGCACGGTTTCGTTATCCTGAAATAGAAGATGAAAAAATAAAGGGATATGTAGCGTAGTTGAAGAAAATATATTATAATAAAAAATTGTGATAAAAACCTATATTTTACGTTTAGACTTTAATTTTTCAGAATAAACTAGGGATAGGATTTACGAAAAGACATGTAATTACGTTAAATCGACAAAATCTATACAAGAAAACGCACATTATGGGAGGATTCGCAGAAGGGATGTAGAATACAGAAATATGCAAAACATCAATATCGTATTAGTTGATGCAGATGCATATCCTGTGAATGCTGAAAATTGTGCAAGTTGGAACGAAAGTTCATGTCGAAATTTTGTTTGTCACATCGTATGCTCATCGTTTAAGGAAGCAGCAAGGAAAATTGGATCTATGTAGATACTGAATAAGCTAAAGTTGATTTTTTATATGTATCAACATGCAAAAGAAACAGATCTCGTGATCACATAGCATATGGTGCTTGCTAGTCTTCTTGTAAAAAAGTGTATATGTATTGTCTCCAGGAGGTACATTTGTAACAGATGAGCAAATGGATACAATTTTATATAGTAGGTACGTATCTGCGAAATTACGCAGAAAAAGGCCTACAAAATCGTTTGATAACGTGATCGACAACACTTTCTAATAAATTTAGAAAAAATATTGTCGAATTATAAAGGAATTTTTTAATTTATATCGAATACAAAATACGACACGGAGATGGATTTATGGGGAACAGAATTCCCGAAGAAGTTGTTGAACAGATTCGGACGTCATCGGATATTGTAGAAGTGATTGGTGAATACGTTCAACTTAGAAAACAGGGGCGTAACTATTTCGGCCTTTGTCCATTTCATGGTGAGAATTCGCCTTCATTCTCTGTTTCATCTGATAAGCAAATTTTTCATTGCTTCGGATGTGGAGAAGGTGGGAATGTATTTTCCTTTCTAATGAAAATGGAAGGACTGGCTTTTACCGAGGCTGTTCAAAAGCTAGGTGAAAGAAATGGAATTGCGGTTGCAGAGTATACATCAGGGCAAGGACAACAAGAAGACATATCTGATGACACTGTCATCATGCAACAGGCTCATGAACTTTTGAAAAAGTATTATCATCATTTATTAGTAAATACAGAAGAAGGAAATGAAGCACTTTCGTATTTGTTAAAACGTGGTATTACGAAAGAAATGATTGAGAAGTTTGAAATTGGTTATGCGTCACCTGCTTGGGATGCAGCAACGAAAATTTTACAAAAAAGAGGCTTATCGCTGTCTAGTATGGAACAAGCTGGTCTTCTCATAAGAAGCGAGAAGGATGGTAGCCATTATGATCGCTTCCGTGGAAGGGTTATGTTTCCGATCTATACGTTACAAGGTAAAGTGATAGCGTTTAGTGGAAGGGCGTTAGGAGATGACACTCCCAAGTATTTAAATAGCCCTGAAACACCGATTTTTCATAAAAGTAAATTGTTGTATAATTTCCATCAAGCGAGGCCGTTTATTAGAAAACGTGGGCAAGTGGTCCTTTTTGAGGGGTATGCCGACGTACTAGCTGCGGTAAAAAGTGGTGTGGAGGAAGCTGTTGCGACAATGGGAACAGCTTTAACTGAAGAACAAGCAAAACTTCTGCGACGTAACGTTGAAACTGTTGTTCTTTGCTATGATGGTGATAAAGCAGGGCGAGAAGCAACGATGAAAGCAGGGCAATTATTGTTGCAAGTTGGTTGTCAAGTGAAAGTTACATCCTTGCCAGATAAGCTTGATCCTGATGAATATGTGCAACAATATGGGACAACTGCTTTTGAAAATCTTGTGAAATCAAGTATAAGTTTTGTTGGTTTTAAAATAAATTATTTGCGTTTAGGGAAAAATTTGCAAGATGAGTCTGGCAAAGAAGAATATGTGAAAAGTGTTTTAAAAGAGTTATCGTTGCTACAGGATGCGATGCAGGCAGAATCATATCTGAAGTCGTTATCGCAAGAATTTTCGTATTCAATGGAAACACTTTTGAATCAATTGCACCAATATCGCAAAGAACAAAAGGTACAGCAAAAACAAGTAAAGCAGGTTTCTAAGCCATCTCAAATTGTTCAAACAAAGCCGAAGTTAACAGGTTTTGAAAGGGCAGAAAGAGAAATTATTTACCATATGTTGCAAAGTCCAGAAGTGGCTGTTCGTATGGAATCCCACATAGAAGATTTTCACACAGAAGAACATAAAGGGATTTTATATGAACTATACGCATATTATGAAAAGGGAAATGAACCTTCAGTCGGAACATTTTTAAGTTGGCTCGCTGATGAAAAGTTGAAAAATATTATCACTGATATTTCGACGGATGAATTTATTAATCCAGAATACACAGAAGAAGTGTTACAAGGCCATTTGGAGACACTTAGACGTCATCAAGAAAAACTTGAAAAGACGGAAATCATCTTTAAGATAAAACAAATGGAAAAAACAGATCCTGTAGAGGCTGCTAAATATTATGTAGCATATTTACAAAATCAAAAAGCGAGAAAATAGCTTTTTTGATAAATTTTTAGTATAATGAATGTTTGTATCTCGCGTAAGGAGGGGAACAGATGGCTGACAAACCAGCTCGTTCTAAACAAATTGAAACTGAAATGACCCTTGAGCAAGTGAAAGAACAACTCACTGAGCTCGGAAAAAAACGTGGCGTTCTTACATATGAAGAGATTGCAGAACGCATGAATGGGTTTGAAATTGAATCCGATCATATGGATGAATACTATGAATATTTAGGTGAACAAGGGATTGACTTAGTTGGCGACAATGACAACGACGAAGGCCCTAATAATCGCCAAATAGCAAAATCGGAAGAAGAATTCGACCTTAACGATTTAAGTGTACCACCAGGGGTTAAAATCAACGATCCTGTTCGTATGTATTTAAAAGAAATTGGTCGTGTAGATTTACTATCTGCAGAAGAAGAAATTCGACTTGCAACGCGTATTGAAGAAGGCGATGAAGAAGCGAAACGTCGTCTTGCAGAAGCAAACTTACGTCTTGTAGTAAGTATTGCAAAGCGCTACGTGGGCCGTGGTATGCTTTTCTTAGACTTGATCCAAGAAGGGAATATGGGTCTAATTAAAGCGGTTGAAAAGTTCGATTATCGTAAAGGTTTCAAATTTAGTACGTATGCAACTTGGTGGATTCGCCAAGCAATTACACGTGCGATTGCAGACCAAGCAAGAACAATTCGTATCCCAGTTCATATGGTTGAAACGATTAATAAGTTAATTCGTGTACAACGTCAATTATTACAAGATTTAGGACGCGAACCATCTCCTGAAGAGATTGGTGAAGAAATGGATCTTGCTCCAGAAAAAGTACGCGAAATCTTAAAAATTGCACAGGAGCCAGTTTCTCTTGAAACACCAATTGGTGAAGAAGATGACTCCCATTTAGGTGATTTCATTGAAGACCAAGAAGCAACATCGCCTGCGGACCATGCAGCGTATGAATTGCTAAAAGAACAATTAGAAGATGTGTTAGATACACTAACAGATCGTGAAGAAAATGTTCTGCGTCTTCGTTTTGGTTTAGATGATGGACGAACTCGTACGCTTGAAGAAGTTGGGAAAGTATTCGGCGTAACGAGAGAACGTATCCGTCAAATTGAAGCAAAAGCACTTCGTAAATTAAGACATCCAAGCCGTAGCAAGCGTCTTAAGGATTTCTTAGAATAGGCTACCTTTAAGTTTACTTCACCTTTGTGAAGTAAACTTCTTTATTTTGTTAACTTTTGTTAAACTTTAGCTATCGGCAGCGATTACAATTTCTTGTAATTTATTTTACAGAATTGTCTTTTGATTTGCAAATGCTCATTTTTCGATTTTTCGATTAATTTTGTTTATTCTATACAAAAATATATGTAGAAAAGTGAGAAAT
>NZ_BOQB01000047.1 GCF_018332475.1 Bacillus sanguinis
TCCCTAGACCTATTTTATTGAGTACTAACTTTGTTGCCATTTCTTCCAATTCGCAAAGTACAGATACAAAATATCTTCCTGCTCTTTGATATACTGTTCCACTCTTTATAGTTGCATTTTTAGGGATATACCCATATTCTTTTAACCTTGTCCAACCAATTGTGGGGATTTTTACTCTATGTCTTTCTACTGTCCAATCTGTTTTGTTGTTTTTCGGAAAGTAGCACTTCACATCTTGCTTCCTCTTTTTTTTATATCGTGGAAACTGAGATAAACCTTTAAAAAATCGCTTAAAAGCTTTATCTCCATTCATAATCGCTTGTTTTACCGCTTTGCTCGACACTTCTTTAATCCACTGGTCACACTCTTTTGTATGAATGTTGTTTAGCCATTTAGAAAAGTCATAGCCACTAAGAAATCTCCCCTCCGACTCATATGCCTCTTTATTTTTAGAGATATACAGGTTATATACATATCGACACACCCCAATAGTTTGACGGATTTTACTAACTTGTTCAGTTGTCGGTTTGATTTCTATTAAATATGCTCTTTTCATAGGTCTTCATCTTCCGAGATTTTCTTTTTGTATTTTCTCAACCCATATATGCTACAGCTAAATACATGAATGATAGATATTAAACCCTGAACAAGTTCTTCTTGAGGAGATAATTTTTCATTGTTAACAATCATAATTTCCACTCCCATTTTACGAAGAAACTCTTCAAACCAATCATATCCAAAACGTACAAATCTATCTTTGTGTGCAATGATGATCGTCGAAATATTTCTTTCCATACAACTGTCAATCAGCTTATTCCACTGTTTTCTTTTGTAGTTTAATCCGCTACCAATATCTTTGATAACTTCATCTACAATCATTCCTCGTGCATTTGCAAATGTTTTTAAAAACTCAACCTGATTTTCTAAATCATCTTTCTGACCTGAATTTGATACTCTTGTGTAAATAACTACTTTGCCTACTTTTGTCTATGTTTTTGTTTACTGTTTCATTCTCCTTTATTCGGAAATCAAATATAACACCTTTTGGTTATACTTTGATAATATAACACCTTTTAGTTTCATGTCAACGCTCATTCTTTTTTACTGTTGAGAAATTCTCAACATTTTTTCAACAGGACAAACACCCTCTCAGCATTCCTTCATAATATACTCACAAAGGCAACAAAAAATAAAAACTTCTCTCAACATGAAACTCCATCATTCATCTTGAAAGAAGAGCCTTACGTATATCATGCGTGTTCCGTCTCTCCTCCTTCCCTCAGAGACACTACGCGTGATATGAAAATCAGAAGGAATATGCCCACCATTTGAGTAGGTAGTTATTTCTCTCCTCCTCAACATTTCCTTAGGAGCGAAATGACTACCGCCTCACTTTTTTCAAACAAAAACAAAAAGGAGATGAAGGCTATGTTCTATTGCATTAACTGCTCTGACATTCACCATGAAAAACATCCGAATGATAAAGTATTCAAAAACGGTTTTTATATTGATCCATTTTTAGGGGATCGTTATCACCTTGGTATGTGTACAGATGCCCAAAATCATGAGACAGGGGAGCCTCTTTTAACAACGAAGAAATTAGGCACATCCCAATCTATTATGAACGTATTACCGACATATGTTGTCCCAACATAAAACATAAAAAAGAGCTGGGTCATCCAGCTCCTTTTTATGCTTTATAAACGATCATTGCTGAAAAACAATAAATTTGGTTTTCGTCATCGTTAATGGAAACACCGACTTGATACTTAATATCTACAAAGTTACTATCATCAATCTTTTTCAAAAAAACATTTACAGCGTCTTCTAAGTCTTTCTCGTGACTTTCATCAAATACTTTCACACGAATCATGTTAACACCATCCTAGATCGCAGCCCTCCGCCGCTTGATTATTGCCACGGTGCGTATCTATGATGCGATAAAATTTTCCGTCTTCATATATATATCCGTCTTCTAACACATATTGTTTACCTTCAGTATAGACATAAAACTTACCTATCATAAATTTACTCGTATATAATTCCAAACAATCTGGTCTAAATTTAGCTACAACTTTATTTGTAATATCAATTTTTATTGTGCGCCCCACCTTCTCTCCCTCCTTTGCAAAGAACGGATTTAGGTATATTTTATTAGCGATTTTACATTTTATGCTTAAAAATAAGTGGATATGCCTTCCTTCTTCAACTGTACTATTTTTCTAAAAAAATCATAGATAAGTAAGAGCAAAAAAATATATAAAAAAAAGAGCTTTTACTTATTGACTCAAATATAATTATTATGGTATTATATAAAATTTGACATTTTTATTCACTTATGTTATCATTAAAGATGGTTACCACATATGGAGGTGGATGATTTGTTTCAAATTGGTGATAAAATCGTTTATCCAATGAACGGCGCAGGAGTCATCGAAGCCATTGAAGAGAAAGAAATATTAGGAACTATACGTCAATACTGTGTGATACGTATCATTAGTAAAGATATGCAAGTAATGCTTCCTATGGATCAATTACAAAAATCAGGTATTCGTTATATCGTAGATAAAGGTACGTTAGATGATATACTTCTTGAATTTCAAAACGGGGAATCAGACACATCACTTTCCTGGAAACAAAGATATACAATGAATATGGAAAAAATGAAAAACGGCAATCTACAAGATAGTGCAGAAGTTGTTCGTGATTTACTTCGCCGTAATAAAGAGAGAGCTTTAAATGCAAGCGAAAAACAAATGCTAGATAATGCACGAAAAATGATGATTAGCGAGGTTGCACTCGTACAAAATGTTTCTGAACATCAAGCGACAGAATATCTTCAAGATACAATTAATCATTAAATTTAAAATAGCTAGCCGCTATTTTTTTTTGTAAAAAAAGGACGAAGAGCATGATCTCTTCGTCCTTTTTTTATTACCCACGCCCAGCTTGAAACGATGGATATAACGTCATTCCACCATCTGCAAATAACGTAATTCCAGTTACGTAACTCGCCTCTGATGAAGCGAGCCACGTTGCAACAGCTGCAATTTCTTCCGGCTTTCCGATGTAACCCATTGGTATCATACTTTCTACGTCAGCACGCTGCTTTGGATCAGCAAACTTTTCAGCATTAATGGGCGTATTTATTGCACCTGGTCCAATATTATTTACGCGAATGCCCTTTGATGCGTATTCTAGCGCTAACGTTTCCGTCATGAGTTTAATGCCACCTTTACTCGCCGCATAGTGCACGAATAGTGGCCACGGAATTTTCTCGTGAACACTCGACATATTAATGATAGATCCTTTAATGTCGTGTTCTACGAAATATTTAATCGCTTCTCTACTTCCTAAGAAAGCACCTGTTAAATTTGTATTGATTACTTTATTCCAATCTTCAAGTGGCATTTCATGGGATGGTACTGCATTTTCTATCCCTGCATTATTAATCATAACGTCGAGCGTACCAAATTCTTTCACAGCAGATTGAATGAGGTTCACAACATCAGACTCAACCGTCACATCACCTTTTACAGCAATCGCTTCTCCGCCTACTTTCTTAATTTCTTCCAATACATCATGCGCTTCTGACTCTCTTGAGCGATAGTTAATCACTACTTTTGCTTTCTCCTTAGCAAATCTCACTCCCATCGCTCTTCCAAGACCAGTTGCTGATCCTGTAATAACGACTACTTTCCCTGCTAAATCACTATACATTTCCATACCTCCTTTAACTTTTTGCGATACCTAACATAATTCCCGCCGCGATAATAAAAACGATACCGACGACAATACCCGTTAATTGACGTTTCGTTTTCTTTTCACCTAATATAAGAATCCCACCAAGCGTTGAAATAATAATTCCCATTTGTGATAGCGAAAAACTTGTTGCCACTCCGACACGTGGCTGCGAAATGAATAAAAACATATTTCCAGCTGCCCAAATTAATCCTGGAATAATATTTCGTATTGCATATTTATTAAATGGATGATGTTTAAACGTAAGCAAAATGCCCCCTAACACCATACCGACTGCTTGTGGTAGTAAAGCTGACCAACCATCTACGTTAAATAGTCTAATGACCACTACGTAAACTAAATAACCAACTGTTGAAATCAATAAAATAATAATGCCTTTTTTAAAATTCCCCGCCTGCTCTGCACTCTTTTCTTCTTCACTTTGAAGTGATGTTAAAATAACACCGATAATAATACAAACGAGAGCCAATACGCCAAGGATGACTGATATTGTCGTGGACCACTCATGAAATACGATGACTCCGAATAAAGTCGTCGCAACTAATTGAAGTCCTGTTGAAATAGGCATCGTTCTCGAAACACCCATTAAATCAATACTTTTTAATTGATTCGCCTGCCCAAGCGCCCAAAATAAACCTGACACAATTCCAACTCCTATAACAGTAGGAGTTAATGCTGGCTTCATAAAAATATAAACAACAATCGAGAAAATGAGTGCACCAAACGTTGTACCGAGTGTTTGACTATACGGTCCCCCGCCCAGTTTCACGTTAAATAGCACAATACTTCCCCAAAATAGAGCCGGTAAAATCGCTAAAAGTATGTCCATCGCTCATTACCTTTCTTTACTAAATGTTATAAGTTATCACTCTGAATCATTAGAGTGAGCTTTTATTTTTTCTCTTTCTCGTTCACAAACTTTTTCTGCAATAGCACCAGAAACATTCTTTTCTCGCTCCACCTTCTTTATCTTTACGTGATCTAAATGATCTTCCAAAGTAAGTGTAACTTTATCATTCGGCGGATTATGTGCACCTTGGAACGTAAGAAATTGTAGCGTAATTTCAAATCTAGGAACGAACTCACCATTCTTGCCGAGACGCTTTATATTTATAACGGAAGCACATTCATATTGATCTTCTGTCACTTGTCTAATAACCGAATAATATCTATTCGATAATGCACTCTCTAAGAGCTGTTCCCTTGATTCTTTCGCTAAAGAATCAATTGGAGTAGAGAAAAAAACCGCACATAGGATTGTAATAACTACACATATTTTTTTCATAACACCCTCCTTGTTCTATACGTTAGTGTTCGCAAAACTGCCATAAAAAAACGACTTCCCTATGTAGGAAAGCCGTTTTCATAAATCCAATATTAACCACCGCTCACTGGTGGGATTAGTGCAACAACATCACCAGATTGAATTGTGTCCTCTTCATTTGCATATTCTTCATTAATCGCAACCATAATTGGTGCTGAAACTGGTACATTATATTCTCTGGCAACAACATCTTTTAACTCTGCAACCGTAATATTTTCTTTCTCTATTTGTAATTCACTTGTTCCCGCTTCCTCTTGCAAGTACGCAAATAACAATACTCGAATCATGCTTATAGCTCCTTCCCAGGCTCTCCTGCCGGATATGGCTTTTTTTCTAATTGATCACCAATCCATGAATCCCCATCTTCCCAAAACTCCTTTTTCCAAATCGGAACAATTTGTTTTATGCGTTCCATAATATATTCATTCGCCTCATAAGCCGCTTTACGATGCGGCGTTGAAACCGCAACAACAACCGCGATATCAGAAATTTGCAGTGTACCGATGCGATGTGTAATTGCAACGTATGTACCTGGCCACTTCTCTTTCACTTCTGAACCAATTTTCTCTAGCATCTTTTCTGCCATCGTTTTATAAGCGACGTATTCTAAGTATAATGTACGACGCCCTTTCGTAAACTCTCTAACCGTTCCAATAAATGTTGTAACAGCACCGCATTCGCGGCGAATAACCTTCTCAGCTACCTCTTCAATCGAGATTTCTGTATCAATTACTTCATAATACGTATTTATCATTTTATACTCCTAACCGTTTGTAAAAACCAGTCTATATACAACTCTTCTTCTGTTATATGAAATACTTTATATTCTTCTCGTAAGTTTGCGGGAGCATCATGCCACGTAATAACTGCTACTATATTTTCTACTTTATGTAAAAGTTCAACGTCCTCCGCAGAACGAAGTAACACTACTTTCGGATAGCTCTCTTTTTTATAACCCTCAATTAAAATTGTATCCACTTCAAAAAACTCATATAAGCGAATAATGTCTTGCAAGGACCATTCCTCTCTTAATGACGACAGTGAAAGTAATCCAGCGCCTTCTACACTACTAACGATAGCACCAGCCTTTCGGTGCCTTTCACTATCTTTTTGTGCTACTTCTGGAAAACCTCCGTGCCCGTGATGTTTAATTGTGGCAACTTTTACTTTTCGTTCAGCTAATGCACACACAAATTTCTCCACAAGTGTTGTTTTCCCGCTATTTTGATACCCTACTATTTGTAAGATTGAAGGGGCTTTGCCCATGGCCAATCACATCCCTCAGCGTGCTCTAACAATAATACAGATACTTTCATTCCTGCCTCAAACCCTCTCGTTCCTCCAGGCAATACAATAAAAGCATTCGCATCTGCAAGTGAAGATACCGCACTCGATTTATCTAAACCGACCGGCATCGCTTGTAATGCCCCGTCCACGATTGTAACGTTTGCTCTTACAAAACGAGTAAACGGATTTGGCTTCGGAAAATCTTTTTGTAAAATAGCATCTGCTCTATATACGTGAGGTTCCTTCGCATACAAATATGTTTTTATAATTGGATGCACAAATAATTCAAAGCCTACATAACAAGCTGAAGGATTTCCTGATAAACCGAAAAGTAACTTTCCATCAACTTCAGCTACTGTCGTTACACTTCCTGGCCTCATCGCTATTTTATTAAAGAGTACATGCGCTTGTAATCTTTCATAAATAGCCGGCAAGTAATCATAATCTCCTACCGACACACCGCCTGTCGTAATTAAAATGTCAACTTCATCCATCGCTGATTGAACAGCTGTAAAACAGGCATCTAACTCGTCGGCAAGTTGGCCATAATACCGAACTTTCCCACCGGCTTTCACAATTTGAGCGGCAATCATATAAGAGTTACTATTTCTAATTTTCCCCGGCTCTAACGACTCATGTACTTCTAATAATTCACTTCCTGTCGTCACAATACCAATAACAGGCTGTTTTACAACCTTCACAGTACTATATCCAAACGTCGCTAATAAGGCAGCAACACCTGGATTGATTACAGTACCTTTCTTAACGAGAACTTGATTTTGTTTTATATCTTCTCCTTTAAATGACACATTGTCACCACTACTAAAAGGACGCTTTAACTTCATATATGTTTTTCCGTTCTGCTCAAAACCTTCCGTCAGTTCTAGCATTACGACAGCATTACAATCCACTGGAATAGCTGCCCCTGTCATAATACGAACCGCTTTAAAAGACCCTACTTCATCTAAAAAAACAGATCCCGCCCCGATTTCTCCTATTACTTCAAATGCAACTGAATTCTCTTGATTTGCTTCTTTCGTATCTTCTGCTCGAATCGCGAAACCATCGTAAGGAGAACGATCAAAGTGAGGAACGTCATGATCAGAGACAACATCCTCCCCAAGAATTCTCCCGTAACTTTCCGTAATAGAAACCTCTTCTACTTCACCATTCTTGGCATATTCCATTACCCTCTCTACAGCCTCGGCAACTTGAACCGGAATTCGTTTTTCTACCATCGTTTCTCACCTCATATTTGCAATTTTTTTTATCTCGATTAAACTTTATATATTAAATAGAAATTACTTCAAGGAGGAATTCCATGTCTTCATTCACACACTTTAATGACCAAGGACGCGCGAAGATGGTTGATATAAGCGACAAAAAAGCAACCGTTCGAACAGCAATTGCATGCTCTAGCATTGTCGTTACAAAAGAAATTTACGATAAAATCTCTCACAATGAAATCGGGAAAGGTGACGTATTAGCAGTTGCACAAATCGCAGGTATTATGGCTGCGAAACGCACTTCTGATATTATCCCAATGTGCCATCCTTTATTATTAAAAGGTGTTGACGTTTCTTTCGATTGGAAACAATCCGATGAACAATATCGATTACTTATTGAAGTAAAAGTTAAAACAGAAGGTAGCACCGGTGTTGAAATGGAAGCTTTAACAGCTGCTTCCGCTACCGCTCTTACTGTGTATGATATGTGTAAAGCTGTTGATAAAGGTATGATCATTGGCGAAACATACTTACTTGAAAAAACAGGTGGAAAAAGTGGAGATTATACGAGAAAGTCTTAATCTTCTCCCTGTTGAACCTAAAGGGTTTCCCTTTAGGTTCAACCTATATATCTTGCATATAAACGTTTTGCCACATTTATATCATTCGTCCCATGAATAAACGCCCTACCATCTGTAAATAAAACAAAACGAAATTCATCTACCAGAAACGATACTAAATACGGAGTAGCTTTTACATCCACACTTCTTTGTAAGCGCTTTTTAATTTCTTCTAAATTAAATTCATTCCGCACACCTGGACGAATTTGTACTGTATTTCGCCCACATAACACTTCTGTTTTTGTTTGTGCTTCAAACGTTAAACTCGGGTATGTACGTAATCTTCCGCAAGATAAACACGTGTCTTTTTTCTGTCTATTCACTTTAAATGCCATCTGTTGATTATTCCAAAGATCAAACGATAACATCGTTTCACGAAGCGCCCCATAGTCTTCTACTAATATTTTCAATGCTTCCGTTATTTGATGCGCAACTACTAATTGCACCGCTGGCTGTATAATACCGGCTGTATCACATGTTGCTCCGCTCGCCGGATGCTCCATTAAACAGCGGAAACACGGTGTTTTCCCTGGTAAAATTGTATACGTAACGCCGTAACTTCCAACGCATCCACCATATATCCATGGAACATTATACTTTTGTGAAATATCATTAATAAGAAGACGCGTTTCAAAATTATCTGTCGCATCTAATATTAAATCTACATCATTCACTAGTTCTTCCATTTCTTGCACAGTTACATCGGTCACAACCGGATTTATTTTCACCTCAGAATTAATTGCTTTTAAATGTTCTGCTGCCGCTATAGCCTTCGGTTTATACTGCTTTGCATCTTCTTCCGTATATAATTGTTGCCTTTGTAAATTGCTCCATTCTACATAATCACGATCCGCAATCGTTACTTTTCCGACACCTGCTCTAACAATTGCTTCCGCATTCGCCGCACCAAGAGCACCAGCGCCGATAATAAGCACATGCTTCTCTTTTATTTTTCGCTGCCCTTCTTCTCCAACACCAGGAAATAATATTTGTCTTGAATATCGCTCCTGCATACGATAGCCCCCTTTCTTATCCTCCTATATAAGACATTTCAATTTTCGGACGATTTTTTGCACTTTCTTCTGTCCGTTCATCCGAATACCTATCTTTTCTATTCATCCATACATCTTGTATAACACTTACTAACTCATCGTCCGAAAGATTCCCTCTAAGAAGTTCCCTTATATCGAGTCCTTCAGTCGCAAATAAGCAAGTATAAAACTTTCCATCTGCCGAGATTCTCGCTCTCGTACAGGAGGAACAAAATGACTCTGAAACAGAAGTAATAAAACCGACTTCGACGTTTGTTCCAACGTAACGATATCGCTTCGCAACTTCACCAAAATAATGCGCTTCAGCTGGCTCAAGCGGATACACGCTATGAATCATCTCAATTAACTTTCGCTTTGTAACGACTTGATCAAAGTTCCATCCATTTGTACTACCAACATCCATAAACTCAATAAACCTCAGCGTGATTCCTTGCTCTTTAAAATAAGCAGCCATCGGAAGTACTTGATGGTCGTTCATCCCTTTTTTCACAACCATATTTACCTTTACATCAAGCCCGGCCTCTTTTGCAGCCATAATTCCCTTTATAACAGGTTTCGTATTAATATTTCGACCATTAATATCCTTAAATACATCGTCATCTATTGCATCTAAACTAACATTTACTCTATGTAATCCAGCTTCTTTTAATGCTTTTGCTTGTTTTGTTAAATGAATCGCATTTGTCGTTAACCCTATATCTATTAACCCATCAATTTTCACGAGACGTGCAATAAGCTTTGTTAAATCTTTACGAAGCAGCGGCTCGCCACCAGTAAGTCTAATTTTTCGTACACCGATGCTAACAAATAGTTTTGCCAAACGCTCAATTTCATCAAACGTCAGTAAAAACTCATCTTTCAAAAAAGCATAATCTGGCCCAAACACTTCCGCTGGCATACAATATGTACATCTAAAATTGCAACGATCAATGACAGATATGCGCAAATCTTGAAGTGGGCGTCCAAAAAAATCTGTAACCATCTCCTGCATCGCCACCCTCCCTTTCTGCCAAATTTCTTTCTTTTCATTCTATTATAATATATTTTCGAACTGCGATGTTTTTGCTCATGTGAATAAAGTAAAACTTTCCTAATCAATGAGACTATATACAAATAAGGAGATAAAAAACCTTGAAGCATAAAAGCCCCAAGGTTTTCTTCTTATTAACTTAATCTAATAATCGTTAGAGTAGCTCCTGGCGTTGTCGTCGATAATGTAGCCACTGCAAGTAATCCAAATAATTGCAAGCTAACAGTTGCGCCAGCAGGCAAATTAGCAATGATTGTCGCATTAAACGAACCTGTAGCTACTGCTGGTGAATTAACGGTTCCTGCAAGTTGAACCCCATTTACAGTTATACGTGAACTTACGAGTAAAGCTGCCGTTATATTAATTGTATAAGCTATATAATAATTCCCTGCATTCGCAACTGTGAATACAGTATTCGTACCATTAACAGTGATCCCTGGACCAATATTTTGATTGTTTGGTAATGGTACATTCGTACCGCCCAACAAAACAGAAATAGCACTTCCTGATGTATTATTTGCAAATGAGTACGTTGCAGTTGTACTAACTCCGGTGGTTCCTGTCGCCCCAGTTGCTCCGGTTGGACCTTGGGAACCTTGTGCGCCTTGGATTCCTTGGGGACCAGTCGCTCCTGTTGGACCTTGAATTCCTTGCGAACCAGTCGGACCCGTGGATCCTGTTGGGCCTTGTGAACCTGTTACTCCCGTCGGACCTTGGATTCCTTGGGGACCTTGAATTCCTTGAGGCCCTGTCACTCCGGTTACCCCAGTGGATCCCGTCGGGCCTTGTGGACCTTGAATTCCTTGGAGGCCTTGTGCTCCGGTTGCCCCAGTATCCCCTGTTGGGCCTTGTGGACCTTGCAATCCTTGCACGCCTTGCGGACCGGTTGGACCTATTTCTCCTTGAACTCCTTGAATTCCGGTTGGGCCTTGTGGACCAGTCGGACCTTGCACACCTTGTATCCCCTGAATTCCCTGCGGACCTTGTGCTCCGGTTGCCCCTGTCACACCTTGGATTCCTTGGGGGCCTTGATCTCCTTGAATTCCTTGTGGACCCGTTGGTCCTTGAATTCCTTGTGGACCTTGAATCCCCTGTGGACCTTGATCTCCTGTCGCCCCAGTTACTCCTTGTATCCCTTGTGGACCTTGAACACCTTGCGGGCCTGTTGGACCTTGGATCCCTTGCACTCCTTGAATTCCTTGCGGGCCTTGCAAACCCGTAACCCCAGTTGCTCCCGTTTCCCCTATTGCTCCTGTCACTCCTGTTGAGCCTGTAGCCCCAGTATCTCCAGTTGCTCCTGTCACCCCAGTTGCTCCTGTTGGT
Source organism: Bacillus sanguinis (assembly GCF_018332475.1). Lineage (GTDB taxonomy): Bacteria > Bacillota > Bacilli > Bacillales > Bacillaceae_G > Bacillus_A > Bacillus_A sanguinis. Next base: position 11,625 of record NZ_BOQB01000047.1, read on the forward strand.
CCAGGTGGTCCACCAGATGGACCTGTCACTCCCGCCGGACCTGATGGCCCCGTTGGACCAGTCGGTCCTGCCGGTCCTCCAGAAGGACCCGTTACACCGGTTGGACCGGTTACTCCTGTCGGACCTGTAGTTCCTTCCCCTGTTGCTCCTGTTACACCCGTATCCCCTGTTACTCCTGTTGGACCTTGGATTCCTTGAATTCCCTGTGGCCCCTGCACTCCTTGCGCTCCCGTCGGTCCTTGGATTCCTTGAATTCCTTGCACTCCCTGTGCTCCCATTGGACCTGTTGGACCTAGTTCCCCTTGAGTACCTTGAACACCTTGCGGCCCTTCTGGACCCGTTGCACCTATATTCCCTTGTACACCTTGAATTCCAGTTGCTCCTTGGGCTCCCGTTGCTCCGGTTTCACCTTGGGGTCCTATAGCCCCCTGTATACCTTGTGGACCTTCTGGACCGGTTGCTCCTATCGGTCCTTGAATTCCCTGTATACCTTGCGGACCCTCTGGACCAGTTGCTCCAGCTGGTCCTTGCACCCCTTGTATTCCTTGCGGCCCTTGAAGTCCTTCTGGGCCTTCTGGTCCTGTTGGTCCTATTTCACCCATCGGACCTTGAATTCCTTGTACTCCTTGTGGTCCCGTTTCTCCTGTTGACCCTGGTACTCCTTGTATACCTTGTGGACCTTGATCTCCTGTTGCTCCCGTTACCCCTTGAGGTCCTATAGCCCCCTGTATACCTTGCGGACCTTGATCTCCTGTTGCCCCTGTTATCCCTTGAATTCCCTGAACACCTTGGATTCCTTGTGAACCAGTTACTCCCGTCGGCCCAGGAATACCTTGAATACCTTGCGGACCTTCTGGACCCGTTGGTCCAATTATCCCTTGAACCCCTTGTATTCCTTGCAAACCCTGCGCGCCTGTGCTTCCAGTTGGACCTGTAGTTCCCGCTGCTCCAGTTACACCTGTACTTCCTGTTGCCCCTGTATTTCCTGTTGCTCCCGTCGCACCCGTACTCCCACTCGGTCCACCTCCTGGACCTGTCGCACCAGTTGGCCCCGTCGGACCTGGAGGACCTCCAGATGGACCCGTTATCCCTGTTGGACCTGTTATTCCAGTTGGGCCTGTAACACCTTGACCAGTTGCTCCTGTTGTCCCCGTATTTCCACTCGGTCCTTGTGGGCCTTGCATTCCCTGCGCTCCTTGTATCCCTTGTGGACCAGTTGCTCCAGGTACTCCTTGCACACCTTGAATCCCTTGAGGTCCCTCAGTTCCTGTTGCACCAATTGGACCTTGTAATCCCTGTACGCCCTGTATTCCTTGTGCTCCAGTCGCTCCCGTTGGACCAATGGGACCTTGTAACCCTTGCACACCTTGAACTCCTTGAGGTCCCGTTTCTCCCTGTGGTCCCCTCAATCCTTGTGGCCCCTGCTGTCCTTCTGGTCCTGTTGCCCCCATTTGTCCAGCTAGCCCTTGTATTCCTTGTACTCCTTGAGGCCCTGTCGGCCCCCTCTCCCCCATCGGACCTTGTAACCCTCTTGGTCCTTGAGGGCCTGTTGGACCTTGGGGACCGGTTGGGCCAGTTATCCCTATACCCGTAAATCCAGTTGGAACAGGAGGGAAAGTAGGCCCGATAAGTTCTGGTGAAATTCGAAAATTAGAGTTTAACGAATGTTGTTGCCTTTTATTATCACGCTCTTTCACACTTTCACCACCTACAAACGATCTTTTTCATACTACATAAACTACTTCTTCTTAATCTATTTAAAAAAATAATCTCCAAGACTATTTTATTTTAAATAATAAAAACTCCCTTAATTCCTTAAGGGAGTCCAGCAGTTGAATCCAAATTATCTGTATTTGGGACAGCTTGCGCTATACCCGATGTATTTACACTTTGCCCCATGTTTGTTCCTGGTACAGTACCAGCAGGAGTACCTCTTGTATATGTTGTCGTCACAGAATCTCCTGGCTGTAAACAAAGCTTTGTCTCCGTCCCTATTACTGTAACAACATCAATCCAAGTGCACCCCATGGAACCACTATACGATTTCGTAGCAGTAAATGAAGTATCACTCAAATTATCACCGGTAAATATATTACCAGTGTTATTCACAATAACAAATTCTTTTATATGAGCAGGCATAATAACACTCTACCTTTCCTCTATGAACCTAATGTACGTGTACTCGTTGCTAATGGCGGCAGGAACACTGATGTCCGAATTAAAGCTTCTGACTGTCTTTTCCCATTTAAAAAAATAGCCGCACTCGAACCTCCAGCACCTGCATATATTTTTGCTACAGCTAAAGGTGAGATATCATAACAATCGCCAACATTAACAGCCCCTGTATTATTAATAATTTTTACTTTCCGCAAATTAATCCCCATTTACCTATCCCCCTTTTGTACACTGTATGCAAAAGAAAAAAACTTGAAACAAACACGTTTCAAGTTTTTTAAGCTACTTATTTCGTTTCACCTTCATATTGAAGCATACCGCCAACCATGTTCATTGTTTTAAATCCTTGCTCATTTAAATAATGACATACATTTTCACTGCGCATTCCCGAACGACAAATAAAGATATATTCATTCTCTTTATCAAAGAAATCTACTTTATTTGGGATATCGCCCATTTTAATATGTACAGCTTCTGGAATTTTCCCTGCTGCTACTTCTTCATCTTCCCTTACGTCTACTAAAAATAACGTTTCACCATTTTCTAAACGTTCTTGCACTTCTTCTGTAGTAATTGTTTTAACTTCTGTCATATGTCGTTCCTCCTTATATACAATAAAACCTTTAGTTTCTTCTTTAAATAATCATTTCTAATCAATTTTAGCATGCGAAAGAAAGAACGCAAAGAATGGAAATTTATTTCTCAATTTTTCCGCAAAACTTATTCTTTACAAACATAACTCGTGCATTGTATCCTCAATATACTTGTTTTATGAAAGGAGCCAATGAAAATGACACTTTTTCTTTTCATTACGGGCATCATTTTCTTAATCGCTGCAATTATTGCTCTTAGTATGAAAAATAATAAAAAGATAAAATCGCCACAAGAAATATCATTCTTATTTTTATTACTTAGTATAGCGTTCTTCGGTATAGCAATTGCCACATATATTTTCCGTCTACAAATCATGTAAAAAAAGGTGCCTACTACATACATTGCACCTTTTTCACACCATTTATTTTCTACACAAAACTAGATACTTTCCGATTTAAAAATTCATACACCTTTTTTTCAAATAAATGAATATCAAATGCTCCCGCCATATGCCCATTTATACTTTCTATCTCATATACTTCTGCATACTTCCCTTGTTTTTGCAACATGTCTACCATTTTATAATTATAACGTGACGGCTGAAGCAAATCTTGTTTACACGGAATCATAAGTACATTTGCTTCTATATTAGACAGTGCCTCTTCTAAAGACGAAAATCCATGCGCAATATCATGTAATAAAACTGCTTTCGCAGTGTATATCCACGAATTTGCATCTACTAACTCTATACTTCTATATGTCACTTTATTTATTTCTTTCTCAAATGACGTTAATGTAGAAACCTTTTCATAAGGGTCTACTTCTATACTATTACGAGGGAATGTTGTTTCATAAAAGCGCTCATCAAACGCGTTCATAAACATCATTCTATTTGCTAAATGAAGCCCCTTCATTGGCTGCTCTTCTCCATATTCCCCCCCCTTCCAACTTGGATCCAGCCGGATAGCCTCAATTGCATTTTGCGCTACATTTACCGACGTAATAATTGGATTTTGCGGATTCGTAATAACACCAATCATTCGCTCTACCATATGAGGATAATGAACAGCCCATTGCTGCGCAATCATCCCGCCGGCTGACGGCCCCATTACAGCATGTAACCTTACGATTCCCATATCTTTTATTAACTCATATTGCATACGAGCTACATCAAGAAATGTAAAAACCGGAAAATCCATCGCATATTCATCTCCAGTTTTCGGATCAATTGATTTCGGTCCTATTGTAATTACACAAGGGTTCTTTACCTGCACATTACAAATATTATCAGTGCATATAACAAAGTATTTATTTGTATCAATTGCTTTTCCAGGCCCAATTAAACCATCCCACCAACCAGACTCTTCATCATGCGCTGTATATTTTCCTGCCGCATGACTAGTTGCACTAAAATAATGACAAACCAAAATCGCATTTGACCTTTCTCTATTTAAAGTACCATACGTCTCATACCCCATTTGAACAGGAATTTCCCTACCATTTCCAAATGTAAATTCTTTTAAAATAAACTTCTCTTTTTTTACAATTTGCACAGACTCTCCTTCTTCCCGTTATAGTATGAACTGCTTACTACATGTTTTTTTCTATGCAAACCAAACTCCTTCTTCTTTTCATAAATAAATGAATAATATACAAAATTAGCCACAAAATAGCACTATATTACACAATCAAAGAGGGAATACATATGATTTGGAATTGGCTACGTAAGAAAAAAAAATCAAATACAACAGAGAAAAACGAAACAGATAACTCGGAGCAACAACCTAGTAATCAAGAGGATGATAACAAAGAACAGACTAGAAGTATGAAACATAATAAAGGTAACAATAGCGAGCAACAAAAAGAAGAAAACGAAGATTCTTCTACGGATAAGCAGCAACAACAACATTCTAAGCAAAACGACTCAGATCAGGATAAACAGCAACATTCTAAGCAAAACAACTCGAATCAGGATAAACAGCAACATTCTAAGCAAAGCGACTCGAATCAAGATAAACAACAAAGTTCTCAACAAGATGACTCGAATCAAGATAAACAACAAAGCTCTAAGCAAGATAATTCGAATCAGGATAAACAACAAAGCTCTCAACAAGATGATTCAAATCAGGATAAACAGCAAAGTTCTAAGCAAAACGACTCGAATCAGGATAAACAGCAACATTCTAAGCAAAGCGACTCGAATCAAGATAAACAGCAAAGTTCTCAACAGGATAACTCGGAGCAAAATCAACAGCAAAACTCTAAACAAGATAACTCAGATCAAAATCAACAGCAAAACTCTGGAAATAATAGTATTTATGATTTTACGAAACCAGAAAAAGACCGCATTCATTCTCTACAAGATTTAATAGAGAAGCTCAAAAGGTCTAGTGATTTTGTTAATTACCATACATCTGACGATGAAACGATGCCTTATTGGATTTCTTACTATCGTCCTTCACTTGATGGAGAGAAATTGCAAAAGTATTTAATGCCTACTCTTTTAGAACGACCTAACGCATCACTAGAAGAGCTGAAAGAACATATTCCAATGAGCGGCATTACAATTACGAACGATTTACAAAAAATTGAGGACATGGTTTTAAAGGGGCATGCGATTGTTCAAGTAAATCAACAAGATCAAAAGTGTATGCTTGCAAATATTGCAATTGATAATTATCGTGCACCAACTCCTCCATTAAACGAATCGACTGTTATTGGTCCGCAAGAGGGGTTCGTAGAGGATATTGATACAAATATTAATTTAGTTCGAAAACGCCTTCCAGTTTTAGATTTACAAACAAAAGAAATGATCATCGGTGAGTTTTCAAAAACAAAAGTTGTCATGATGTATTTAGACAACCTCGCGGAAAAAGATAATGTAGATTTTCTAGAGGAGTCTTTACGTGCTCTTGAATATGATCAAATTAATGATAGTGCCTATATACAAGAATTGATGGGAGAAAAGTCGATTTTCCCTCTCTATATCAATACAGAACGCACTGATAGAGTTACAAAAGCACTCATTGATGGGAAAATCGCCATTTTTGTGGATGGTTCTCCAAGTGTTTTACTAACACCTGTATCCTATTTCGATTTTTTCATTTCACCAGAAGACTATAATGTCTCTTGGCTATACGCTACATTTTCAAGGATTTTAAGATTAATCGCCGTTCTATTTTCAATCTGTGCTACACCGTTATATGTTGCAGTTTTAAATTATCATTATGAACTGATTCCGAGTGATTTACTTGAAACTTTAATTTTATCAAGGGCACAAGTACCCTTCCCACCTTTAATTGAAGCACTCTTTTTAGAACTCGCAATCGACTTATTGAGAGAAGCTGGTGCGAGGTTACCGATGAAAGTTGGTCAAACGCTCGGTATTGTAGGCGGTATCGTAATCGGACAAGCATCTGTACAAGCTGGTTTAACGAGTAACATTTTATTAATTATCGTTGCTTTATCAGCACTCGCTTCCTTTATTACACCTATTTATAAAATGGGTAATGCGGTTCGATTACTACGCTTCCCGTTTCTCATATTTGCAGAAATAGGAGGACTTTTCGGGATTTCTCTTGGGTTTATCTTTTTATTTACTCATCTATTTAGACTCACTTCCTTACGTAAGCCGTACGCTTTGTTTTATCCAACAAGACAACAATCTGTTAAAGATTCTTGGATTCGCTTTCCCTTAACAATGATTGATACAAGAGATGTACAAGCAAGGCCACAACATGTAAAAAAATCAGCAAAAGGAATTTCAACAAAACATAGATCAGACTTCGATGATTAAGGAATGAGGTGCATTGATGAGTAAAGTTCAAGAAAAATATCAAATATCTCCTGTCTTTGCTTTCTTCTTAATTCACGGTGCACAGTTTGGAGCTGGTGTTCTTGGCTTCGCTCGAATTACTGCCAAGGCCGCTGGATACGACGGCTGGATAGGCGTTCTAATCACAGGACTCTGTATCCATATTCTTATATGGATGATGTATTTTTCATTAAAAGAAACAAATGGAAATTTAATTGATTTACAAAGGCAAACGTTTGGAAAATGGATAGGGAATGTCTTTAATATCATCTTTGCAGCTTATTTTTTAATCGTCAGTATTTCGGTTATTCGAACGTATGTTGAAATTATTCAAGTATGGATGTTTCCAACTGCTTCCACGTGGATGTTAACACTCTTTTTATGCTTAGTTAGCTACTACATTATTTCTTCTGGTTTTCGTGTCATTACTGGCATTTGTGTTATCTCTGTTGGTGGTACAATTGGGTATTTATTTCTGAGCCTATTTGTTTTGAAATACTCGCATTGGGATAATGTACTCCCTATATTCACACATTCTTTTTCAGATATTTTAAAATCCGCTCAACTGTCAAACTACAGTATGACCGGTTTTGAGGTTTATCTCATGGTTTATCCGTTTGTAAAAAAACCTATGCAGTCTCATAAATACGCTCAATACGGAGCATTATTTTCAAACCTTCTATATATATTTAGTACCCTTTTAGCATTTACATTTTTTAGTGAGAAGCAATTGTTAAAAACAATATGGGCACAGCTTTCTATGACTCAAGTCATTCAATTACCATTTATAGAAAGACTCGAATATATTGCAATCTCAGGCTATGCACTTGTTATTATTACAAGTTTTATCCTTCCCTTGTGGGCAGCAACGAGAGCAACACATGAAATATTCCGTGTAAAACAAAGAGGTGTTTTAATCGCTTTTATCTTTATCACTCTCATTGTTTCACAGCTTTTAACAAACAGACATGATATTAATAATTTTATTAGTAATGCATCAAAAGGTAGTTTTTGGCTCATTTATGTATACATCCCAATCCTATTTATTATTGTGTGGGTGAAAAGAAAATGGAAAAAATCAAAAACACAAGCAAATTAATACTTATTTCTTGTATAACATTCTTCAGTCTAACTGGATGTTTACAAAAAAATATTATCGACGATGTACAGCTGATTCAAGGAACCGTTTTTGATACAGCAAAAGATAATAAAGTAAAAGTAACATTCGTTTGTCCGATTCAGAAAAAAGGAAATAAAGTTCAAGTTTTTGAAGGCACCGCAAATGCGGTAAAACAAGTAAAAGCAGACACATCTTTAGAATCTTCTCAACCATTTGCTAGCGGACAAATGCGTGTTGCTCTATATACTATACGACTTGCAAAAAAAGGAATGTCTACTTCATTCGATACATTACTTCGAGATGTGAACATAGGAAACGCTTTATATGTTGCTTTACTTGAAGGTAATGGTACTGAACTCTTAAAAGGGAAATATTCGACTTCATACAACGTTGCAATTTATATAAAAAAATTGTTAGAGCATAACATGGAAACTGGTCCTTTACCAACGGATAATCTGCATGTAGGAGCATTCCGTTATTATCAAGAAGGGCAAGACTACTATATTCCAATTTTAAAGAAACATGGCGATAAAATAAAAATCACCGGAATTGGTCTTTTTAAAAAGGATAAATATATCGGTAAAATTGCGGAAAAAGATATGTTCATATTTAAAGGACTATTAGAAAAACATAAATTAGATTCACATGAATTTAAAACGGATTCTGCATACGTAATGATTAATAATATCCGTTCTGTTCCAACTTACGATATAAAGATTAAAAATGGAAAGCCTTCTTTCTTCATTCACGTTCATCTTGAGGCACGCATTCAAGAACTATCGAAACAAATTAACTTAGAAAATAACAAGAACTCAAAAAACATTGAAAAAAATGTCCAAAAACAATTAAATATACAAGCCGCTAAATTAATTAAGCAGTTTAAATCTTTAGGCGTCGATCCTCTCGGACTAGGGACTAAATATAAACAACATTATCGCCCATTCCAGTTAGAAGAGTGGAGACAGATGTACAAAGATGTCCCCGTCACTATAAAATACACCGTAAACATTACAAATTCTGGTGTGATTGAATGAGAAATGATTGAACTCCTCTCTCCAGCATGATACAACGGAAAGAGGAGTTTTTATTTTAGATAGAGAGAGAAGATATTTATGGGGGAGCTTATGTCTAAAAAATTAGTAAAGCCTATTTTAAATGGTATTTTATTTCTCGGCGTCTTTTTATTTGCTCATACATACTTAAAAAATGTTTCCTTTACACGTTATTTACTTGTCGTTATACCAATGTTGCTCGTTGGTATGTTTGGCATCGATCTTATTTTATCCATTTTAATAAAAGAAGAAAAATAACGAGCAGGGCCGTCCCAAAAGTATTCCGGGATGGCTTTCTTTTATTAACGGGTTATGTTTTGTCGTTTAGTCGATATACCCCTACCTTAACTAAAAAATGCAACTTTCGAACAGTCCCTTTTCATTTCATAATCACCTTATGTTACAATGAGATTCGGCACAAAGCGAGAAAGGATGAAACAACATGACAAACGAAAAAGGTTTAGATAAAGGGTACGAACTTGTTGCAAAAATGCATGAAGAGTTCGGACACCCTGTGACAAATACCCCAACGAAATTAGCAGAAGAACGTGCAAAAATCCGTGCAAGTTTTATGCAAGAAGAGCTAGAAGAATTTCTAGAAGCAACAACTGTTGAAGATCAATATGATGCACTGATTGACCTTATTTACTTTGCATTCGGAACGTTTGCCGAAATGGGCGTACGTCCAGATAAAGGATTCGAAATTGTAAATAACGCAAACATGGCAAAATTATTCCCTGATGGAAAGCCTCGATTCCGTGAAGGCGACGGAAAAATTCTAAAACCAGAAGGCTGGCAAGCACCAGAACCACAACTTCGTGCTGAAATCGAACGTCAGCGCCAAGAAGCTGAAAAAAACTGCTAGGATTTCCTAGCAGTTTTTTATTATGTCTTTTTTTCTGCAATTCATTAATGACCCACGTGTCCCGCGTGTCCTGCTGCTCCACTAATGCTAGCCGCTCCTGCCGCTGCTCCTGCTGCTCCCGCTCCAATTCCACCTGCCCAAGGAGAAGACTGTTGCTGTTGTTGATATTGCTGATATTGCTGGTGCTGTTGACCTTGATGGCCGTGCTGACCTTGATGACCGTGGTGACCTTGGTGGCCTTGGTGATGATGGTGTCCATGATGGCCATGGTGACCTTGATGGTGGTGATGACCGTGAACAACTTGCGGATACCCACCTACTTCACCTGCTACAACACCTACTCCCGGTACCGGAAATCCTGTCTGCACTCCTCCAACGAAAGAAGGAAATGTAGTTGGTACTCCTACTGGAATTCCTGTCTGTACGCCAGCTACTGATGTTGGAAATCCTCCTGTTACTGTAGGCATTCCAGCGCCTGCTGTCGAAAAGCCCCCCATTGATGTAGGCATTCCAGTTTGCATACCAGCTACCGATGTTGGAAATCCTCCTGCTGCTCCACCCATCCAGCTCGGAATTCCACCGTATCCTTGTTGGCCAGCTCCTCCCATTAACATCATATGTTCATAACTATCCGACCCACCTCCGAAGAAGCCATGCGGTGCATTATTGTCCATCCCTTTCATTCCTTTCACCTCTTCTACTCAATTTAGCCTACCTTTTTTATCATATTTCCTATAGAAAAATAGGTGTTTGTCTGTATTAGAATTCCGCTCCTTTTTCTTCTTTCATGCTAAAATTAATTATCTGAATATTTTTTAGGAGGTATTTCTATTGAAAAGCGTAACAAAGGCTTCTATTGATGATTTAGATTCAATCTTACATATAGATATTGATGTAATCGGAAACGATAGTAGGCGAGATTATATTAAGCACACTATTTATGAAGGCAGATGCGTCATTGTAAAAGAAGATAATTCTATTTCCGTTTTTCTAACATACGATACAAATTTCTTTGATTGTACTTTCCTCTCATTAATCATTGTTTCGCCAGCGAAAAGAAGGCACGGCTATGCAAGCTCGTTACTCTCATATATGTTAAGTCATTCTCCTACTCAAAAAATCTTTTCTTCGACGAACGAATCGAATGAAAGTATGCAAGCCGTTTTTAATACGAATGGATTTGTACGTAGTGGAATAGTTGAAAATTTAGATGAAGGAGATCCTGAAATTATTTTCTACACAAAAAAGCTCAGAGCATAAATGCTCTGAGCTTTTTACTTAAAATAAATTAGTTTGCAACAACGTTAACAAGTTTTCCAGGAACAACAATTACTTTACGAACTGTTTTCCCTTCGATTTGGTCTTGAATTGCTTCAAGTGCAAGTTTTTCCATTTCGTCTTTTGATGCATCTTTACTCATTGTTAGTTTTGCGCGAACTTTACCCATAACTTGAACAACGATTTCAACTTCATCTTCTACAAGTTTAGACTCATCAAATGTTGGCCAGCTTGCATATGTGATTGTTTCATTGTAACCAAGCTTGCTCCATAGTTCTTCCCCGATGTGAGGTGCAACTGGTGCAATCATTTTTACGAAACCTTCTACATATTCTTTCGGAAGTGTTTCAGCTTTGTATGCATCGTTGATGAATACCATCATTTGAGAAATCGCTGTGTTGAAGCGAAGCTCTGCATAGTCTTCTGTTACTTTCTTCACTGTTTGGTGGTAAGCTTTTTCAAGCTCTTTATTTGGCGCATCAGTAATTTTCTCACTTAATTCACCGTTATCTTGAATGAATAGACGCCATACGCGGTCTAGGAAACGACGAGCTCCGTCAAGACCATTTTCAGACCAAGCAATTGAAGCATCTAATGGTCCCATGAACATTTCGTATAGACGAAGTGTATCTGCACCGTGGCTTGCTACGATATCATCAGGGTTTACAACGTTACCTTTTGATTTACTCATTTTCTCGTTGTTTTCACCTAGAATCATACCTTGGTTAAATAATTGTTGGAACGGCTCTTTCGTTGGAACTACACCGATATCGTATAATACTTTATGCCAGAAACGAGCATATAGTAAGTGAAGTACAGCATGCTCTGCACCGCCAATATAAATATCAACTGGAAGCCATTGTTTTACTTTTTCAGGATCTACAAGTGCTTCGCTATTGTTTGGATCGATATAACGTAGGTAATACCAGCAGCTACCAGCCCATTGTGGCATTGTATTCGTTTCACGACGACCTTTTTTACCAGTCTCAGGATCAACAACATTTACCCACTCTTCAATGTTAGCAAGTGGTGATTCACCTGTACCTGAAGGACGGATGTTTTCTGTTTTCGGAAGAACTAATGGTAATTCTTCTTCTTTCACAGCTGTCATTGTGCCATCTTCCCAGTGGATTACTGGAATTGGCTCACCCCAGTAACGTTGACGGCTGAATAACCAGTCACGTAGACGGTACGTTACTTTTTGATTTCCTGCGCTTGTTACTTCAAGCCATTCAATCATTTTTGCGATTGCTTCTTCTTTATTTAAACCATCAAGGAATGCTGAGTTTACGTGTGCACCATCACCTGTGTACACTTCTTTCGTAATGTCTCCGCCTTTTACAACTTCCTTCATTGGAAGATTGAATACTGATGCGAATTCATAGTCACGCTCATCGTGAGCTGGAACTGCCATTACAGCGCCCGTTCCGTAAGTTGCAAGAACGTAATCAGCGATCCAGATTGGTAATTTCTCACCGTTTACTGGATTAACTGCGTAAGCACCAGTGAATACACCAGTTTTTTCTTTTGCAAGTTCTGTACGCTCTAGGTCACTCTTCATTTTTACAGCGTTAATGTAAGCTTCTACTGCTTCTTTTTGTTCCGCTGTTGTAATTTCAGCAACAAGTGCATGTTCCGGAGCAAGTACACAGTATGTTGCACCGAATAATGTATCAGGGCGCGTTGTGAAAACTGTGAATTTCTCATCTGTACCGTCGATGTTGAAGTGTACTTCTGCACCTTCAGAACGACCGATCCAGTTGCGTTGCATATCTTTTAAGCTTTCTGGCCAATCAAGCTCATCTAGATCCTCTAATAGACGATCTCCGTAAGCTGTAATTTTTAACATCCACTGTCTCATCGGACGACGCTCAACTGGATGTCCACCGCGTTCACTCTTACCGTCAATAATTTCTTCGTTCGCAAGTACCGTACCAAGTGCTGGGCACCAGTTTACAGGTACTTCATCAACGTAAGCTAAGCCTTTTTCAAATAGCTTTAGGAAAATCCATTGTGTCCACTTGTAGTAGTTTGGATCTGTTGTATTTACTTCACGGTCCCAATCGTAAGAGAAACCTAATGATTTAATTTGGTTACGGAACGTATTAATATTATGCTCTGTAAATTCTGCTGGGCTGTTTCCAGTATCAAGTGCATATTGCTCTGCTGGAAGACCGAATGCATCCCATCCCATTGGATGAAGAACGTTATATCCTTGCATACGCTTCATACGAGATAAAATATCTGTCGCTGTATAACCTTCTGGATGTCCTACGTGTAGTCCTGCACCTGATGGATATGGGAACATATCTAGCGCATAAAATTTTGGTTTTTCTGTCTCATCTGGCGTACGGAATGTTTTATTCTCTTCCCAATGCCCTTGCCACTTCTTCTCAATATCTTGATGATTAAAGCTCATGAGATACCCTCCTTGAAATTCTATTTATTTTCACCGCCCAAAATACAAAAAACCTCTCATCCCTAGAAAGGGACGAGAGGTTATAGATTCCCGCGGTACCACCCTAAATTAATGTACAAATATACATTCGCTTAGATCCGTAACGTGGATTAACGGCAATTGCTACTATTAGTTTCACAACTGCAACTCAAAGGCGAGTTCATAACGAAACGTGGATTGACTTGCACCGACCGTCAACTCTCTAAACCAGCTTCTATTACTACTACTCCTTCTCACTGTTATTACAAATATGAGTTAATGTGAACTACCCTCCGCCTCGTATCTCTTAAGAGCTTACTTAAAGCGGGGCTTCTCGGTTAATCGTTACTCTTAATAACTAACGAATTCGTCTTTAGACAGCCGAGCTATCTCCCTTGTTCCAAAGGTTGTTTTATTTAAATATATTCTAAAACATGTTACATGTTCCGTCAAACTAAACTGCAATTTTTTCTTCAACTGTTTCTTCTACTTTTACTCGCTTATCATACATGCTCGTTGCTATAATCGCTACTACAAGCATTACCATGATTGCTATAAACAATACTTCCATATTGTATAAATCAACAATCGCTCCGCCAACGACCGGTCCGAACATTTTTCCTACAGTCGCTGCACTATTTACAACACCTTGATAAAACCCTAACTTATCTTTTGGCGCAAGTATATTTGCAATCGTTGGAACTGCTGGCCAAACGAATAACTCACCAATTGTTAATGTTACCATCGCAACGAGGAACATCGTAAATTGCTGCGCTTGACTTAATACAATGAATGACGCCGCAAAAATGATGATTCCAATCATAATTTGTTGTTTTAAAGAACGCTTCATCCAGCGAATTAACATGCTAACTAATGGCTGCGCACAAACAATCATCGCTCCGTTTATCGTCCATAATAAACTGTAGTGACGAAGACTAATATTTAATTCCTGCATATGTGTTGCAATTGCCCCTTGCCACTGTACATATGTAACCCAGCATAAAGCATATGCTACACATACGATAAGAAGTGCTTTGAATCCAGGTGTAAGCGTCCAGCCTTTTTTCGTTTCGACTTCTTTTTGCACTCCTGGCTCTTTTTTATCTTCCATACCACGGAATCCAATAAAAGCAATTAAGAAGAAAACAAAGTATAAAATAAAGTTCGCTAAGAAAATATAATCAAAACGATACGATGCAACTAATCCACCACACGCTGTTCCGATCGCAATACCAACGTTTTGTCCAACATACATCGCATTAAATGCTCGTCTTCCGCCCTCTGGCCAAACCGTACCGACCATCGCATACATCGATGGGAAGACCATTCCAGAACCAAATCCGATTAATGCTAGCCACACAACATATAACGGCCAACCGTGGAAGAACACAAGACCTAAAATTGATACGAGTGTAATGACAATCCCTACTAAAGTTGATTTATAACCGCCCCATTTATCAAATAAAACACCGCCGAGCAAGTTTCCGATTACACCAGTAAGCGAGTTGATCATTAATACCATTCCGGCCACAGATAAAGATTTCCCTAGGTGATCATGCAAATAAATTGTATTAAAAGGCCATAAAAAAGAAGCACCCGTGACATTAATAATCATCCCAGCTACTAATAGCCATACTTTCCTTGGCATAGTCTCCCCTCCTATTCTATTTTTTCGTTCATCTATAACAGTAAAATTGTAGTCGTTTTTAAATAGGAAGGCAACTGATTAATAGTTGATGAAATTCAGATAACGGTTTGTTGGTAAATGAAATTATATTGATTGCCACTTAAAAATATATCAGCGATTATTAAAATATATCGGCTTACCGACAAAAAAGGACATCAGTAACAATATATAAGAAAGGAGAGGCTACATGAAGTTCATACAGTCTCCCCTTATTTATACTATCCAACTTCTTTTTCTCGCTTCGCTCGTTCCTTAGCGCTCCATTTAAATATTTTATCTAGTAGAGAGTATATTCTCCCAGACTCCTTCGTTAATAACGGACCTAACGATGCTAATATTAAAACGTATAGTGCAGAGAACGGTTTAATCGCTGCCATTAAGCCACCCGCAATGCCGATATTCGCTACAATAATGGAGAACTCTCCGCGTGATACGAGAGTTAATCCAATATTCGTAGAAGCTTTATGCGATAACCCAGCTTTACGTCCCGCCATCATTCCAGCCGTAAAATTACCGATGAGTGTAATAAGAACTGCTCCTAACGCCAACCACACTGCTCCTCCAAGTGAAAACGGATCTATACTTAAACCGAAGCTGAAAAAGAATATAGCTCCAAAGAAATCACGAAACGGGACGACGAGATGCTCAATCCGATCACTATGCTCTGTTTCAGAAAAAACGAGCCCTAACAATAATGCTCCAATTGCCTCAGCAACATGAATCGTTTCTGAAAATCCTGCTACAAAGAATAAAATGGCGAATATTACGATAATAAAAATTTCATTTGACGAAATATCTAATACTTTATTTAGAAACGGTGTAGCTTTTCTAGCAATTATAAAGAATAGGAGCATATATCCTACTGCGATTAATACTGATGTAAGAGCACCGACAAATGATGTTGCACCACCGAGCACTAACCCTGAAACGACTGATAAATATACAGCTAAAAAGATATCATCAAACATAATGATTCCTAATATTAATTCAGTCTCTTTATTACCAGATCTTCTTAAATCAACAATTACTTTTGCAACAATTGCACTTGATGAAATTGTAATGATTCCAGCAATAATTAACGTTTCTAACAATGGGAAGCCCATCACATATCCATAAAGCAAACCTAATATAAAATTAAGCGATATATGAACACTACCTCCAAAAGCAATCGACTTTCCTGATTTAATTAATTTTTTTATTGAGAATTCTAAGCCTAAGTAGAATAAGAGGAATATGACGCCAACACGGCCGAGGAAGGAAATAACTTCTCCGCTTTCAATAAACCTTAAATCGATAAGTCCTAAATCTGGGGCATGAGGCCCCACTAACATACCGAGTATAATGAGAAACGGAATAATCGAGAACTTTAACTTCGCAGCGAGGATAGCTGCAAAAGCTACTAATACTAAAGCAGTTCCAACTTCAAAGATTAAAGTATCCATCGATTAGGAATCACCTCCTGCTGAAAGCAATTCATTAATAATTCTTTTCACTTCATGTCTTTCGCCTGACAATACGAGCATGTCGCCAGCTTCAATAATAGAATCTGGACCTGGATTAAAGAATTTCTTCATATTCTTTTTCAAAATAGCAATAATCGTTACGTTATATGTTTTTCTGACATGTAAGCTACCGATTGTTTGTTGTACGACTGGTGCATGATTCTCCACCTTAAACCATTCAATTGATAATCCTTCAAAAGCCATCTCAATTGTGTCTAACGCTTGCGGTCTATATACCATTCCGCCTAATATAGCCGCAATTTGTCTCGCTTCAGAATCACGAAGAGAAATGCTTGAAACACTTTCATCGTGATCCGCATCAAAATGATACATTTCTCTTCGGCCATCATCATGAATCACAATAACCATTTTTTCATTACCTTTTGTTATCACTTCAAATTTACATCCAATGCCCGGCAGTTCACTCTCTCTAATATTCATATTTTCCGCCTCCTAAAGTTTTTAGTTACGGCTTTTACAAATCTACATCAATCTCAGTTTTAAACTTCTCATCTTTTGAGATTCCTAAATACTTGAGTGTCTCTGATGGAGTAGCATGATGAAAATGCTTTTGCAATAACGCAATCGCTATTCCTCTTTTGTACGCATGGAATCCAAATGTTTTTCGCATTGAGTTCGTTCCAATCTTCCCAACAATCCCAACCGCTTCCGCTGCGCTATGAATGACGCGATACGCTTGTTGGCGTGAGATTGAATTTGTCGTTTTATTAGATTGAAATACGTAGTTTTCTCTTTGCGCATCAATAGATTGTACGTACTCTAAAAGGGCTTCTTTTACTTTTGTATTTAAATAAATATCTTGTTTAAACTTTTCATCTTTCACAGGAAGAGAGTAAAACTCTTTAACAGTTCCATCTTCATGTAATACCTCTTCAAATTTCATACTCAGTAGCTCAGTAATTTTTAATCCTGTGTTAATTCCTATAACAAATAAAAGATAATCTCGCTGCGAGTGCTCTTTTAAATACTTTTTCATAGCCTCAATTTGGCTTATATCTTTTAATGCCTCTACAACTTCCATACACGTATTCTCCTCATCTTATGAACGGTAATTTTCTCATCATGTTGTCCATTTTACCTTATCATGCTATGGGATTTCCATGTATTATCCATTATTTTTCAATATATCTTTAGGTTGGAAATTTACAATTGTGCAAATACAGTGGGGTAGGAATAATAGGGGGGTACAAGTTCAGCCTCCTTCTACAGATCGGATTCCTCCTTTCATTTTTCAGCTGCTTCTACTTTTATATTATGTTACTTATTTATATTATATTATATATTTCAGTAACATTAAAGTATTTTTCTGAAAATAATAAAAAACCGAGCAGTTTCGCTCGGTTTTTTATTACTCTTCTTTCGGAAGAACAATTCCTTTATACAATTGAACGGTAATGAAGTAATAAATCGTGTAAATAACTACGAAAATTATGATTGGTACCCAAATACGGAAGTACGGATCGATTAAAATAAATCCGAAAATATTCATACCAACTAATACGTGAGCAATACCTACAATTGCTGGGAATAGGAATACTAAGAATAACTCTTTATAAATCGATTTTGTTAATAATTCACGGCGCACTCCAATTTTACGAAGCATTTGATAACGCGTAATATCTTTTGATGCACCTGAAAGAATTTTAAACATGAGACAACTTGCCATCATTGCTAAGAAAGCAATTCCAAGGAAGAATCCCATAAACACTGTTCCGCTCGCAACGCCATAGAACATGTCGTAAGCTTGATATTTACTATCTAATCTTTCACCTTTTACATTTTTATATTTATCTAGCTGCAACTCGTCAAGTTTTTTCCATTCTTTTTTGTGCGCTTCAAAATCATCTGTTTTTCCAGTAAATACAATTCCTTCTTTACCATTTACAGTATCGTACATTTTTTGATCTACAATTTTAATTGCATGATCTTCATGTACGTAGAATGGCTCGATTGTTCTAAAAGCCTCGTCCCATTGTTGTGGAAGTTCTTTAGCGTTCGCATCTTTTTCATTCATTTCTCTAGCAACTGCACCCACTGGTAGTTCCTCTGAAACTTTTTTCGTTTTCACTAAATCTTTCATCGACTTCATGTTTTCCATATCTTTTACTAAAGGACGATTTTTCTCTAAATCCTCTTTTACATAATAAACGTATTTATCATCGACTTTGTAACGATATTCGCTTTTCTCTTTAAATGTAATATCATCTAAAATTTTCTTTTCTTCAGCAGTTGGATTATGAACTACTGAATCATATATTACGAAACCATCAACCATTTTTATAACGTTATTTTTAAACGCCATACCACCTGAAATGGCACCGGCTCCAAGAGCAACTAACATCGCTACCGTAGCAAGAACCTTTGTTAAACTATTAATACGGAAATTTAATTGTGCAAATGTAAAAGCGTTAAGCCCTTTTTCACTACGCTTTTTATTACCTTTTAACTTTTTAATAATAACCGGAAGAAGTGATCCAAATAGCATGTAAGTACCAACTGTCGTTGTAATTAATGCAATAAGGATTCCCATTTCCCTTAGTTTTTCCATGTAAATCATTGATGCATAGCCAATACCTAATAAAATAACTGCAAGCAATGCGACTAAACCTGTCATTTTTCCTTTTACTGCAACACGTTCTGTTTGTGCGTCTGCATGTACAAGTTGCAGTACAGAAATACGTGATAATTTAATACTGTTCATAATTGCTGATAATACAAATAGTGCAAAGAAGAAGATGCACGTAACAGTCATTGATGGTAAATAAAATGCTTTATAGCCTTTACCAGCAAATTCTAATTGTTTCATTAATAACTGTCCAATACCTTCTGCAAGTCCTACACCAACTATAATACCAATTGCAAGAGACGCAGCGCCTAATACGATTGTTTCGATAAACATAAGTAATGTAACTTTATGCTTTTTTGCTCCTAACATCATATACATACCAAACTCTTTTTGACGAAGAGATAGTAAGAAAGAGTTCGCATACAAAATATAGAAGAACGTTATAATAGCGAGTAAAAATGAACCTGCTTGGAATACAAATCCAATTTGACCAATAGTAGAATTTTCCTTAAGGAAGGCTTCGTTTAACGCTAACGTTTGAAACATATAAAAAATTGAAATGGACATGACAAGACCAACAAGTAAGACGATATAATCTTTCAGCTTACTTTTTAGTCCTGACATGGAAAGTTTAAATAACATGCCCTAGACCTCCTTTCTTACGCTTTTTGTGTGCCTAAGTCTGCAAGCACATCTAAAATTTCTTTATAAAACTCTTCACGTGTACCACCGCGATGAATTTCTTTATATAGCTCACCATCTTGAATGAATAAAATACGCTGACAGTAACTTGCACTAAACGGATCATGTGTAACCATCATAATAGATACGCCTTGATCTTGATTTAAGTTTGTCATCGCATCAAGTAAACTCGTCGCATTTTTAGAATCAAGAGCTCCTGTTGGCTCGTCCCCTAAAATAATTGCCGGCTCATGTACTAAAGCGCGCGCCGCTGCTGAACGTTGCTTTTGTCCACCAGATACTTCAGATGGGTACTTTTGAAGAATTGCTGAAATTCCTAACATATCAGCTACCTTTTCTACTTTCGGCCCAATATTACGAGATGCAACACCTTGAAGTGAAAGTGGCAATGCAATGTTTTCGTAAATAGATAAGTTCTCCAATAAGTTAAAGTCTTGGAAGATGAATCCTAACTTTTGTGAGCGGAAATCAGAAAGCTCACCTTGCTTCATTTTCGTAATATCCGTTCCTGCAATTTCAACAACTCCGCCCGTTGCTTTATCAAGCGTTGAAATTACATTTAGTAATGTTGTTTTACCAGAACCAGATGGTCCCATAATCCCAACAAACTCACCCTCTTGAATTGAGAATGATACACCTTTTAATGCGTGTGATTGATTCTCACCTTTTTTACCGTACACTTTTTGAACGTTCTTCACGTCTACAACTGGTTTCGTCATATATATCCTCCTACGCTTGTTTTTCCATTACCTATTTTGCGCCTTTTGGAGCTGAACTGCTATTTGTTAACATTACAATTACCTTACAGTTTTGTAAGATAAAAAGGATGAGTGTGTAAGGTTCATTCGTAAACGAAATTTTATTGGCGATTCAACAAGTAATATCGACTGACCGAAAAAGATGATAATAAAAAAGGGCTGTTCCGCAAAAGGAACAGCCCACTTCTCTCTTTACCCCGCTTTAATGGGCAGTAAGACCCCAACCTCCAAATTCAGCGAAAGCAAAGAAGTTAGGTGGGGGATCAACTGCCCATAAAAGTCCGATTGGTTCAACTAATAATCAGTGGGGGATAAAGAACCCCCCCCACTGATTAAAGTTTCACTTTATTTCTTTAAAGGTGTTACCGTCCAGTACGTAATAACACGCCAAATCCATTCTAGTGGACCCATTTTAAAGATTTTCATCCAAATCATACTAAATACAATTTGAATTGCATAAATTGCGATACACACATATAGTGTCTGCATGTATGTTAAGTTTCCTGCAAAGTTAAATACACTACCTGCAATTAAAATCATTGCAGTTTGTCCAATATAATTCGTTAAAGCCATACGACCGTAGTATTTCAGTGGTGCTAACAATGTTTGAACTGGTTTTAATTGAAGTAATAAAATTAATGCTCCCACATAGAAAGCTGAAATGACTGGTCCAACTGTAATACCAATTTTTAAAAATTGGCCTGCAGCATCCATTGTTCCGTCCTCATTCATCAGTATCATATTTACAAATGGCTCAGCAGGCACGTGCCCATATTGATACCATACAGCTATGACACTTAAAACAAACATAATACCTGTAAAAATAGCGACTTTCTTTATATTTTGTGTAAGATTTTCAAATACACGATACTGTCCTGCAGCAAGCCCTAATAAAATTAAGCCAAGTGGTAATAGTTCTTTCGCTCCCATTACACTGAAGGTAATCGTTAAAATAAGCCCTAGTACTAGGTTCACTTCTTTTTTCGCCTTATAAAACGGTAAAACAATTAACCCGCAAATTGCGTATAACGCTAGTGCTTCTCCAGGCTGAAACATTTGATGAATCAAACCGAAAATAAATAGTGCAGCTAAGCGGCGTAGAAATAGAACGTATCCATTTTTCCCCTTTGCGATTGCTCTAGAGATAAAGATATAGAATCCCACTCCAAATAAAAATGAGAAGATTGAGAAGAAACGACCTTCTACAAATAAGTATAAAAACCTTTGATAACTAGCATCTACTGTATTAGGATTTGGAATTTTAATGTTAAGTAATGCGAGAATATTTACTAAAATAATCCCCAGTAGTGCGAAGCCACGAATGTAATCTAACTCATCAATTCGTTTGTTTGTAATATTGTTCCCCATAAAGCAGCTCCTTGTCCAAAATTTAATCCTCCCTTACTCTACTGGAAAAGTAAGCTTACAACTATCGGCAAACCTTACAGGAATCTTACATTATTGTCATATAGCAAAATAAAACCAGGTCATATTGCGACCTGGTTTACTCTGATTGCTTTGATCTTTGAGGTTGTCCTTTTTTACTATTACGCTGTTTCACTTGAACAACTGGATCAAGTTCATTTGAAAACTCAGCGTTATGTCCATTTTGTGTTTTTTGCTCTGGATTATTTTGATCTGAACGTTTCGCCATTACATTCACTCCTTATTAGTGCGGTGTAATAATCATTTGATGTTGCAGTTGGCGAATTGCCATGCGTGCCCTATTTAATTGCTCACGTTGCTCATCATTCGCATGTTGCTGCATCGTTTGTAAATCGTTATATGCTTGTTCTAATTGTAACTGCGCATCTGCATACTCCATCGTATTATAATGCTCTTGTCTCATACCAAGATCTAATTGTTCTTTCGCATATTCCACAGCTTGCTCCGCTTGTGTAATATACGATTCAAGTGATTGACGCTCTGCCATAATTGTCCCTCCTTGCTTCAATTCCCCTTTAGTGTGTCCCTTCCATCTCTACCTTATGAGTATGTTATAATGGATTTTGTTTCATTTTGACTCGGCTTAGGAGGGAAAGTAATGAAGGTTCAAAACCCTTTTCCATATTCAAACGACAATAAACGTTATCATACATGGAATTACCATTTACGAAATGAATTTGGTGAAAAAATCTTTAAAGTTTCATTAGACGCTGGCTTCGATTGCCCGAACCGTGACGGTACAGTTGCTTATGGCGGTTGTACATTTTGCAGTGCTGCCGGATCTGGTGACTTCGCTGGTGATCGCCGCGATGATGTTATAACGCAATATCATGAAATGAAAGAAAAAATGCGCTCAAAGTGGAAAGACGGAAAATGTATCGCTTATTTCCAGGCGTACACAAATACACATGCACCACTTGAAGTGTTAAAAGAAAAATTTGAACCGCTTCTAGCAGAAAAAGACGTTGTTGGTCTTTCTATCGCAACTCGTCCAGATTGTTTACCGGACGATGTTGTTGAATATTTAGCGGACTTAAATAAACGCACATACCTTTGGGTTGAACTCGGTTTACAAACCGTTCACGAACGAACTGCAAATCTTATTAATCGCGCCCATGATTATCCGTCTTATGTGGAAGGCGTAAATAAATTACGCAAACACGGCATTAAAGTTTGCTCTCATATTATTAACGGTCTTCCACTTGAAGATTACGACATGATGATGGAAACAGCTCGTGAAGTAGCGAAGCTTGATGTACAAGGAATTAAAATTCATTTACTTCATTTATTAAAAGGAACGCCAATGGTGAAACAATATGAAAAAGGACAACTCGAGTTCCTTTCTCTTCAGGATTACGTAAGTCTCGTTGTTGACCAACTTGAAATGATTCCAGAAGACGTAATTGTGCACCGCATCACAGGTGACGGTCCACCCGATTTAATGATTGGTCCAATGTGGAGCTTAAATAAATGGGAAGTATTAAATTCCATCGATGCAGAATTTGTACGCCGCGGAAGCTGGCAAGGAAAATATGCAAATGAGGAGAAACAACAATGAAATTAGAACGTGTATTACCGTTTGCTCGCTCGCTTCTGCAAACGGCTGTTAAAGAAGGCGATTACGCTGTAGATGCAACGCTCGGCAATGGTCATGACACTTGCCTCCTAGCTGAAATCGTTGGGGATAACGGAAAAGTATTTGGATTTGATATTCAAAAAGAAGCAATTGAAAGCTCTACTATCCGTCTAAAAGAAAAAGAGCTTTTTGAACGTACTGTTTTAGTTCACGATAGTCACGATACGCTTCTATCCGTACTACCAGAAGATGCAAAAGGAAAAGTAACAGGCGCAATCTTCAACTTAGGTTACCTTCCAGGCGGAGACAAGCATATCGTTACAAAACCGAACTCAACAATTTCGGCAATCGAGCAATTATTAGAAGTAATGGCACCTGAAGGTATCATCGTCCTTGTTATTTACCACGGACACCCAGAAGGACAAGTAGAACGCGACGCTGTTCTCAAATTTGCTGAAGAATTAGACCAAAAACAAGCACACGTACTGCGATATGGCTTCATTAACCAACAAAACAACCCGCCATTTATTGTGGCGATTGAGAAGCGATAAAGTGAAACTTTAATCAGTGGGGCATTTATAGGCCATTTATCTCCCACCTAACATCTTTGCTCCAGGCGAATTTTAAGGTGGGAGTTTTTCTGCCCGTTAATGCGGGGTAATATATCGACGATTCGACACACTATATTGACTTATCGACAAAACATAACAAAAAAAGACGTGCACTCATTGCACGTCTTTTTGTTATTCTCCTATATAATGGATATATACACTATTTAAAGAAAGAAGGATAGAACTTTGCTAGTAGAACTAAGGGGAATTCAAAAGAAGTATGGCAAATCACTTATACTAGACAACATTGATTTATCCATTCCAAAAGGAGAAGCACTCGCTATTATCGGCGGGAACGGGACTGGAAAAAGTACTCTACTCAAAATAATTGCAGGCTTTATTTCACCTACGGCAGGGACAATTCAGAGGAAAGAACATATACAAATCGGTTATGTACCTGAACATTTTCCTGAAGGGATTCGTTTTACATTAGAAGATTATCTATATCATCTCGGCCACATTCACGGCCTATCAACAAAATATGTAAAAGATAAAATTCCGCTGCTTCTTCAATCTTTTCACCTACATCATGCAAGGCATTCCGTTGTACGAAACTTTTCAAAAGGCATGAAACAAAAAACAGGCATTATGCAAGCATTACTTACGGACGTACATTTATTAATTTTAGACGAACCTCTTTCCGGGCTCGATCCGAACTCTCAGCAAGAATTAGAACATATTTTACTCTCATTAAAACAACAAGGCATATCTATACTCTTCACATGTCACGAAAAACAGCTACTAGAAAACTTCGCCGATAAAATTGTGACGTTAGCAAATCATACAATTGCAGAAAATATCTCTGCACAAAAAGGAGCAGAACAAGTCTATATTGAGGCAATCGTTCACGAAACATTTTCAGCTATAGAACTACAGAAACAATTAGGATTTATACACGTTGCACACAATTCAAATCAAAATCTGATTCAATTACAAATCAAAAAAGAATATACAAATGACATACTTCAGTTTTTATTACATAAAAAAGCATCTATCACACTGTTACAACCTAACTTTTAAATCGAAAGAAGGTTTATTATGTTCGCGCTTATTCGTTACCATTTTCTCGACTATACAAAATCGTATAAGTACGTCCCTCCTATTGCGATGTACTTTGTGAGCTTACTTTTTGTATATACATATAAACCGACTCCTATTGTACCGACATATTTAGAAACAGCACTCGCACTTTATTTATTATCTGCCTGGATTACGGTCACAATTTTTCATACGGAAGACCCTGTACAAGAACAAATTACTATTTCTCACACAAATAATATTTCTGCACTATATGTTGGTAAATACATTACGGCTCTTCTCATTTGTACTGTGTTATCTTTTATATCCGTACTCTACCCAATTATTTTGCAAATGTTTAATGAAGAAATGACAGTTTCTTTATTTTTAGTCGGATTTCTCGCTCACATGTCTTTCTCTATACTAGGAATTTCAATCGCAACTTTATTTACTAGAAATATGATTCCAAAAGCAAGCACTGCTTGGCTTAGCCTTATATTTATATTGCTTATAACGATCGCATCTATCCGGTTTAAAAAAGAGTTACTATGGTTTTTACCACCTGTCGAAAGCTTTCTAATGCTTGGACAATACAAATATAATATACTGACTCACACTTTATGGCTCACAGCTTGGGCTATCGTATATTCATTTTTATTATTTACCTTATTCCTTTTTATCGTTCGCAAAAAACGTTTTTAATTACATATTAAAGGAGACGAAACAATGATCGGAATACTAGCAGGAATGGGGCCAAAATCAACTGGACCATTCGTCGATACAGTTGTAGCAGAATGCCAAACAATATACGGAGCAAAACATGATATAGACTTTCCTCATATGATGATTTATTCGTGCCCAACACCGTTTTACATGGATCGCCCTATTGATCACGAAGCGATGAAAAAAGCGATTATTGATGGCGCACAAAAACTCGAGAGTACTGGCGTAGAATTTATCGCTATGCCTTGCAATACGGCGCATCTTTATTTTGATGAATTACAGCGTTCTCTTTCTATTCCTATTTTGAATATAGTTGATGAGACGTTAAAAGCGATTCCTGAAACTGCCAAAAGAGTCGCTCTTCTCGCAACGGAAGCAACTGTTCAAGCTGGAATTTACCAAGATGGGATTGTAAAACGTAATATAGAGTACATTCATCATGAAAAATGGCAGGAAATGATTAATCAAATTATTACTTATATTAAAAGTGGAAAAGTTGAAGAAGCTCGCGAATTGTGGAATGCGCTCGTTTTACAATTGAGAGAGGAAGTTGATACCGCAATTATTGCATGTACTGATTTGAATGTGGTGGCGATTGAGGATTTTGTTGATTCTTCTCAATGTCTTGCTGAGGCGGTTGTTGAGATGTATGCAAAAAATATAATGGGGTCCAAATGAATATACCTTACTGGCTATTGTTTTCAGAAAGATTATGTTGCTGCAGTAAGTTCATTAATTCACCTTTAGTTGTAAATCTCCCTTTATAACGTCCTTTGTATACACCGTTTTCAAAAGTAAATTGCGCTTCCAATTCAAAGAAAGAAAAGTGTATATAACTTACTAGCATTCATTCCAATAATCCAATCGCTAATTTGATGTACTTGCACTTCAGCGAACATGCGCTCATAATCTGAACCAGGCTTTAAATTCTGAAAACCTTTTTTAATATCCTCTACTTCTAAACTATTGATCCACAAGCGGTTCTGTTTTTATTTGTACATCCTGCTTGTTGAATGAGTAACCTCGCAATTGCTTCACCCTCTCAAATTTAGTAAACTCCAACATAGCACCATGTTGGAGTTTTACTGCTACCTATTCATAGAACGCAACTTCCTAAGAACAACATACTATAGCATCATCAAATGCATCTTCTGGAACATACACCTTATTGTCCTCTACTTTATATGGAATGTTGTTTCTTTCAAATCTTTTTGTGTCAACAGTTTCTACAGTGTCGCCCCATTTCACATATTTTCCTTTGTATTCTTTTTGACAAGCAGACAATATGAATAAAATAGATAGACAAAAAATCAGTATTAAATTCTTTTTCAAAATCTTTGTCTCCTTTTTTATGCAAATATGTATTTTCAAGGTGTTAATTTAAAGAATATCACTAAGTAAAATATAAAGACAATACTATAGGATACTTACTTCTTCTCACATTCATTCTGTGCATTACTTACCAGTAACACCATTTGTCGCCACTAATTGATTATTAACTATTCGTGCTAAAGAACCTTTACTCACTCTTTCTCTCATGTAACTGCTATATTTTGACGTAGTCCAATAATAATTATTCATTGCTACAGATCTTCCAAACCAATTATTATGAAGATCCATTTCTTTATCAATACCAACAGAATATTGTTCATGAGCATCAGTCCAAGCTTTTGCTCTTTCTTCGCCATATACAGCACCACTAGAACCACCCATGTTCGGAACTAAAATCGCATTCCAATAAGCATGTCTAAACGCATCACCATTTCCTTTAGTAAGTTGATCACCACCATAATATTTCTTTGCTTCATTAAGAGCATCAATTGAACATCCTCCATAAGTTACGAATTCAATAGGATGCCTCTTTGCTAACGAAATTTCCGCTTCTGTTAAATCAGGCATTCCTGGTATATCGTAACCATATAAACTAGGGGATTTTGCTGTGCTATTTTTTATCTTGTCACTAGCAATTTGATTCAATTCAGCATGAGTATATTTCCCATTCTTTATCTCATCTTTTAATTCTTTAAATATCAAATTTAATTGATATGGATCGATTGACCTTACCTCTTCTTCACTTAAATATTCTTCCCCCGTTTCTTTCAATTCATTT
>NZ_BOQB01000048.1 GCF_018332475.1 Bacillus sanguinis
TCAATCATTTTATCAGCTTCTAAGCTAATTACTTCTGCGCTTACAGGTCCTTCTATAAAGCTGCAAATTTCACGAATACGCTCATGGAAATCTACGCCTTCTTTTGCTACAAGTGATGGGTTTGTCGTTACTCCAGCTACTACACCTAATGCATTTGCCTCTTTAATTTCATTAATGTTTGCTGTATCAATAAAGAATTTCATTTGTTATTCTTCCTTCCTAATTTTCATTTTATATTTATTTATTTTTCTTAATAAGCTCTAATTCAATCGGAATAGATTTGTCTACTTTTTTACCTTGCGTGATCTCTTTTGCTGTTTGCATCGCCTTCTCCCCGATTAATTCCGGTTTTTGAGCAACTGTTGCAGCCATACGCCCATCTTTAACCGCTTTTACAGCATCTTCTGTTGCATCAAACCCAACAACGACTACATCTGTTTTTCCAGCAGACTTCAATGCTTCCAGTGCACCTAATGCCATTTCATCGTTATGCGCAAACACCGCTTTAATATCACCATTTGCTTGCAAAATGTTTTCCATAACAGATAATCCTTTTGCTCTATCAAAATCAGCTGCTTGTTTTGCAACTATTTTCAAAGACTTATCCGCTACGTTATGGAATCCTTTCCCGCGCTCACGAGCAGCAGAAGAGCCAGGAATTCCTTCTAATTCAGCAATATTTGCTCCCTCGCCAACTAATTCACGAATGTAATCACTAGCCATTTGACCACCTTCAATATTATTAGAGGCAATGTGAGAAACAACTTTACCCGAATTTGCAACGCGGTCTACTGTAATAACAGGAACATTCGCTGCATTTGCCGCACTTACTGCTGAAGCAACCGCATCTGAATCGGTTGGATTAATAACAACTACATCGACACCTTTTTGAATTAAGTCTTCAACATCATTTGTTTGCTTTGCTGCATCATTTTGCGCATCAACAGCAATCAATTCAATGCCGCTTTCTTTCGCTTTCTTTTCTGCCCCTTTTTTCAAAGTCACAAAAAATGGATTGTTTAAAGTTGAAACAGAGAATCCAACTTTAATAGTTTTATTTCGACCTTTATCGCCAGAATCCTTTGCCCATTCTGGTGGTTCCATTGAACAACCAGCAGTAATGACCATAATACATGCAACGAGTATAAGTAACCATTTCTTCATGAACTGTCCCTCCATTACGCTTCTTTTCGACGATCAATTAATACAGCTAATAAGATTACAAGTCCTTTTACAACTTGTTGGAAGAAAGAAGATACACCTAATAAATTCAAACCGTTATTTAGTACACCGATAATAAGTACACCGATGAATGTACCAACAATCCATCCTCTTCCTCCAGAAAGACTTGTCCCTCCTAATACAACTGCTGCAATTGCATCTAATTCGTAAGAAGTACCTGCAGTTGGCTGTGCAGAATCTAGTCGTGATGTTAAGACAATACCTGCAAGCGCTGCCAAAATTCCGGAAAGACCGTAAATCATTACTTTAATTCTCGTAACATTAATACCTGATAGTGCTGCTGCTTCTTCATTTCCACCAATTGCAAATGTACGGCGACCAAATGTCGTTTTCTTCAAAATGAAGTACAGTACTGCGAAAGCGATCATCATTGTAACAGCTGGTACCGGAATACCGAGAAAATAACCGCGGCCAAACATTTGGAACATTAAATGATCACCAAGACCAGTGATCGGACGTCCGTCCATATAAACAAGCGTCAACCCGCGAAAGATAGTCATTGTTGCTAAAGTCGCAATAAACGGAGCTACTTTTCCCTTCGCTATAATGATACCGTTTACAATCCCCATTACAAGACCAGCTAATAATCCAACTGCCATCGCAAGGAACGGGTCCATGCCACTTGCCATCATTCCAGCAACAAGTGCACTTGCTAATGCTAAAATAGAACCTACCGATAAGTCAATACCCCCTGTTAAAATTACAAAGGTCATTCCGAATGCAATAAGCGCATTAATCGATACTTGACGCAGTATATTAAATAAATTTGGAATTTCAATAAACGCTGGATTTAAAGCCGTAATTACTACAATAATTAGCGCTAGTCCAATTAAAGACCCAAGTTGTTGTAATACATTCCCCTTCTTAGCCATCCTTACTCTCCCCCTGTAGCTAGTGCCATAATAGACTCTTGTGATGCCTCATCTTTCTCTAAAATGCCGCTGACTTTCCCTTCATGAATAACAAGAACGCGATCACTCATCCCTAAAACTTCTGGAAGCTCAGATGATACCATAATAACGGCATCTCCTTGTTCGGTAAGCTTATTCATAATAGAGTAAATTTCTTTTTTCGCTCCAACATCGACACCCCTTGTTGGCTCATCTAAAATGAGTAACTGCGGGTGGATACCTAACCATTTTGCAATAACAACCTTTTGCTGATTTCCACCAGAAAGAGATTTCACAGATTGCTCTCCACTAGCCGCTTTCACATTAAGAAGTTTCATCATGTCCGCTGTAAACTGTTGTTCTAGTTCGTTACTAAGGACACTTCCCTTTGAGAGGCTTTCTAAATTCGGTAAAGCTAAATTTTGTCGAATTGAGAAATCTAACACTAATCCTTCAGATTTTCTATCCTCTGTAATGAAAGCTATTCTTTGTCTAATCGCATCTATCGGACTATCAATCTTTACTTCTTGTCCATTTATGAAAATTTGACCAGAATCTAACGGTTCGTATCCAAATATCGCTTTCATAATATCTGTGCGCCCAGCTCCCATCAAGCCAGCTACACCAAGAATTTCACCTTTTCTAACTTGAAACGAAACATTTTCAAACTTCCCTTTTTTCGTTCCATTACGCATCTCGAAAATGATATCACCAATTTGACTATCTCGCTCTGGGTAACGTTCACCAATGCTGCGCCCCACCATCATACTCACTACTTCATCAAATGATGTTTCCGGAATTAATCTCTTTCCTACGTATTCCCCATCACGTAAAATCGTAATGGCATCACATATTGAAAAGATTTCTTCCATTCGGTGTGAGATATAAACGAACGAAACGCCTTCTTTACGTAATTTATTAATGACAGTAAACAACGTCTCAATTTCACGATCTGTTAATGCAGCTGTCGGTTCATCCATAATAATAACGCTCGCGTTTGTCATTAACGCTTTCGCAATTTCGATAATTTGCTGCTGTCCAACCGATAACTCTCCTGCCAACATAGCGCCTTTGACATGTAACCCTAACTCCGCTAGTTGCTGCTGCGCAATCGCATTCATTTGACGCGTACGTAAAATACCTGTCTTCCCATACATTAACTCTTTACCGAGAAACATATTTTCAGCTACTGTTAAATTCGGTAATATGTTTAATTCTTGATGTATAAATGCAATACCGTACTCTTCAGCTTCTTTCGCATTTTTAAAAGTTCGTTCTTGTCCATCAATCGTGATCGTTCCACCATCTCTTTTATATACACCTGTTAAAATTTTCATGAGCGTTGATTTACCCGCTCCATTTTCCCCCATCAATGCATGAACTTCTCCTGTTTCAATCATAAACTGTGCATTCTTCAAAACAGGATTGCCATTGAACGCCTTTGAAATATTTTTCATTTCAATACGCATTCTCATCACTTCCCTTTATTAAAAAATCACGCCTGCATGTAAAATTACATTGGCATAAGGAGTAGCCTCTCCTGTACGAATAATTGCCTTTGCTTTCTTTGTATGCTCTTTAAATTGTTCATGAGATACATACTCAAATGCTGGCTCTATTAATTTCAGCTCAATCTCTTTATTCACTTCCGCATTATTTATAATGACTTCTTCTGCTAACGTCACTTTTTCAATTGCCATATCATCAGCTACCACTTGCAATACGTCTAAAAAGCTAGGTTTTCCAATCTCAACAGCTAAATCAATTCGTTTTACTCCGTCAGGAATCGGTAACCCGCAGTCTGCGATTACAATCGTATCTGTATGCCCAAGTGAAGCAAGCACTGATGCGATCTCACTGTTTAATACACCGTGCTTTTTCATCCGACAATCACCTGCACTTCACGCACTTTATCTCTCGTTGGCATACCGCCTTGCGCCCCAAGCTTCGTTACAGAAAGGCCACCAGCAATATTCGCAAAACGAATTGCTTTTTGAAGTGCTTCTCCTTCAGAAAGCGCAACTGCTAATGCACCATTAAATGTATCACCAGCTCCAGTCGTATCTACTACATCAACAGCAATGCTAGGAACATGTACAATCTCCGTACCATTATGGAAACGTACACCGTTAGAACCTTCTGTCATCAATAGTTTATTTGGATATTTAGCCAGTAACTCTTCAATTGGTGATGTGAAATCATCTAATACGATGCGGCACTCATGTTCATTTGGCGTAATATAAGTTGCCTTTTCTAAAATATCTTCTGATAACACTTGTGCTGGCGCTGGATTTAACATAACTGGGATTTTGTGCTCCTCACAAATAGCCAATACATATTTTACTGTTTCAAGCGGAATCTCTAGTTGAAGCACAACCATATCTGCTTTTATAAGAAGATCTTTTGAACGATCTACAATCGACTCATTTACAAGAGCATTCGCTCCTTGCACGACAACAATACTGTTATCCTCTTCTGCTAAAACGATATGAGCAATTCCTGTCGCTGCATCTGTAACCGGTACCACATAGTCGATAAAAACGCGTTCGTTTTCTAAATTTTTCTTCACTACAGTTCCATAATTATCGTCTCCTACTGCTCCAACCATCGCTACATTTGCGCCTAATCTAGCTGCAGCAACCGCTTGGTTCGCTCCTTTTCCTCCTGGAATTGTATGAAATGCTTCACCAATTACTGTTTCTCCTGCTTTCGGACGTTTTTTTGAAACGGCCACTAAGTCCATTGAAATACTACCTACTACTGCAATATTTGGCATCTGTTTCATCTCCTTACTTCGTTGTATTTCGTTCTATAATTTCAATCGGTAAACGATAGTGTTTCTCTTCTAATACGTTTCCTTCCATCTGCTCTAACAGCAGTTCTGTTGCAATTTTCCCCATTTCATAAATCGGCTGTGCAACAGTTGTAATAGATGGATACATCATCTCTGTTAAAGAAATCCCATCGAATCCGATAATTTGTAAATCATCTGGAATGGAAATTCCCTTTTGAAGTGCAGCCTTTACGATACCTATTGCAATTAAATCATTCCCAGCAACAATTCCATCAATATGTGGGTATTCTTCTAATAATTCTACCGCTACACGCTCACTATTAGCTGGATCAAATGTACTCTCTGCAATCATATAAGAAAGATTATTTTGCGTAATAACGTCTACAAACCCTTCAAAACGTTCATTAGCTGTACTTACGTCACGCGGTCCACGAATATGTGCAATATGTTTACAGCCTTTATCTATTAATAACTTTGTCGCAGCCTGACTTCCCGCATAGTTATCTGCATACACAGCAGGTATACGCTCATTAAACATACGGTCAATTGCAACGACTGGTACGGACAAGTTCATGTAATTCACACTATTTTGTGGATTTGTCGCTACAATAAATCCATCTACATTATTTTGCCTAAGTACATCAATATATTGCTTTTCTTTCTCTAAACTTTCATCAGAGTTACAAAGTACAACTGTATACCCTTGCTTATACGCTACATCTTCTACGGCACGTGCAACTTCTGGAAAGAATGGATTCACGATATTTGGAACAACTAAGCCAATTAAACGAGATTTTTTATTATACAGTGAACGCGCTACTGTACTAGGCTTATAGTCTAGCATCTCAATCGCTCGTTCTACTTTCTTTAACGTATCTTCATGAACATATCCATTTTTATTTAACACTCTGGAAACGGTCGCAACAGATACTCCCGCTAATTTTGCAACGTCTTTAATCGTACTCATTCTCTTCTCTCTCCATTTCATGTAACCGTTTACAGAAAATAATATAACGTATTTCTAGAAATACGTCAATCATTTCTCAAGAAAAAGCTTTTAAGGTTATACTTAAAAAAGCACCGCCATAAGGCGATGCTTTTTCATTACGAATATGATACAGTTTGTTCTTTTTCTTCTACAGCAGGCTCTTCAGCGTCTTTTTTACGATCTGATAGTTTAATCTTCTGTAAGAAAATCGTAAAGATAGCGCCTACTACGATAAATACTAATCCTGTTAAGAATACAGTATGAAGTGAATCTACTAAAGAATTTTTCAAGATCGGTACAATGCTGTTAGCGAATGCTTCTGGCATTTGTTTTAATGCCTCTGGACTAAATAGCATCGAATATAAACCTTGTG
This sequence comes from Bacillus sanguinis, assembly GCF_018332475.1. GTDB lineage: Bacteria > Bacillota > Bacilli > Bacillales > Bacillaceae_G > Bacillus_A > Bacillus_A sanguinis. The sequence goes on from NZ_BOQB01000048.1 coordinate 6,288, forward strand.
GGTCTGTATGAATCATATCTTTAAATTTCGTTACCATTTGCCCCGCTTCTTTCGGGAACGTATCTAATACAGGTACTAAATTCTTTGTTAATGTTGTACCTGAAGTGTTATTCATAATTGATCCTAAAATTGTAATACCAAATGTTCCACCAATTTGACGGAAGAACTGACTTGATGATGTTACGACACCAAGATCTTTTTTCGGGAAGCTTTCTTGTAACGCTAACGTTAATGTCGGCATTACAAGCCCCATTCCTAAACCGATAACCATCATATAAGAAGTAGCAGTCAATTTAGTTGTGTGCATATCCATCGTTGTTAATAACCAGAATCCTCCAGCCATTATAAGCATTCCTGTAATAATTTGTGGTTTCACACCAACTTTTAATACAAGTTGCCCGCCGATAATACTCATAACAATCATAGTAATCATCATTGGCGTCATAATTGTACCTGATTCAGCAGCACTTACTCCTACAATTCCTTGCATGAAGAATGGTACGAACATAATCGCACCGAACATTCCAATACTCATAAAGAATCCAATCGCATTCAGTATTGTAAATGTACGATTTTTAAAGAAATGCATCGGTAAAATTGGTTCTTCTGCTTTCGTTTCAACGATAACAAAGCTAACAATACCAATTAGAGCTAATGCAAATAACCCGATAATTTGCCAAGAATCCCATGCGTAATCTTTCCCGCCAAACGTTAATGCAAGTAATAAACTGACAACACCGAGAATCATCGTAAAGATTCCAGCGATATCAATTTTAATTGGTCCTGTTTGTTTATGTGATTTTAATCCCATTGCAATAAAGATTGTCGCTAAAATACCAACTGGTAAGTTAATGTAGAATACCCATCTCCAGTTTACTGCGTCTACAATCCAACCACCAACTTGTGGCCCAATTACAGAAGCAAGACCGTATAACGCACCAAAAATACCTTGCCATTTCGCACGTTCTTTCCCCGTGAACATATCTCCGATAATAATCATAGCCATCGGCATCATAATACCGCCACCAAGACCTTGAATACCACGGAAAATAATTAATTCTGTCATACCATTTGCCATACCACATAACGCTGAGCCAACCATAAAGATAACTAGCCCTGTTATATATACGTTACGACGGCCAAGTAAATCCGCTAATTTACCTGCGATTGGTACAACTGTCGTTGATGTTAACATATAGGCTGTTGTTAACCACGTCATTAAGCTTAATCCGCCTAGTTCACCGACGATACGCGGCATTGCTGTACCAACGATTGTTCCATCTAATGCAGCAAATAGCATCGCGATTATTAAACCGATTAACAACAACTTTCTATTTATATTTTCTTGTTGCTCCATGTAATCTCCTCAATTCCTCTTAGTTATTCTCTTTTTTCTCTTGTGTCCCGCAAATAATTGTTTCGAGCTTCTCAAAGAGGCGTAACAAATCTTCTCTTTCTTGTAATTCTAAATGTGAGAAATATTTTGCAATGTGCTCATTACGAGCGACCATTGCCTCTTCTACCCTAGCTTTCCCCTTTTTTGTTAACTCAATGATGACAACACGGCGGTCATCTTTGTCGTGATAGCGCTCTACAAGCTCTTGGTCAATTAGGCGATCGATCATCACTGTAATTGCACTAGGCTTTACATACATCTTTTTTGCTAATTTTGTCGCCCTTGAAGCTCCATAATGATCTAAAATCTTTAAAATATAAAACTGCGGTGGTGTAAGTCCTGTTGCTTGCATTTGTTCTAATAACTCTGTCTGCATTTTCTTTCCAATCGAAAAGGCAAGAGCTTGAATTTTATCGATATGCGTCATATCATTTGGCATGTTATCCACCTCTTATTTAAACAATAAAATATTTAACGTATTTAAATATTAATCCGACGAATAAAATCCGTCAACACTTTTTATTTATAAAAACGTTTACATTTTTGTCACAAAGTTGTATAATTTTCGACGAAGTTAATATTGACAGTCACGGAGAATCGGAGTATACGGCTATGAATCATAAAAAAGGAAACTTTTTTATATTTCATGGCCTTTTTATATTCTCTCTGACTTACGACACTTCGAATTAATTTGGGGAGGATTTTCATTTTATGTTTTTCACACAATTCTTTAAACCTGCGCCCCACGCGGAACGCTTACCAGCTGATCGCGTTGATAGTGAATACCGTAAATTACGTTTACAAGTATTCTTAGGTATCTTCATCGGCTATGCAGGTTACTACTTTGTTCGAAAAAACTTTTCACTAGCAATGCCATACTTAATTGAACAAGGCTTTAGTAAAGGGGAACTTGGGGTTATCCTTTCAGCAGTTTCTATCGCTTACGGATTAAGTAAATTTCTTATGGGTATCGTATCCGATCGTTGTAATCCTCGCTACTTTTTAGCAGCTGGGCTATTTTTATCAGGTATCATTAATATTATTTTCGGCTCATTTTCTTTCATTACAACGAGCATTATACTTATGTTTGTACTTCAGTTTTTAAATGGATGGGTACAAGGTATGGGATGGCCTCCTTGCGGGCGTACAATGGTTCACTGGTTCTCTATTAGTGAACGTGGTACAAAAATGTCTATTTGGAACGTCGCTCATAATGTCGGCGGCGCACTTATGCCTTCTCTTGTAACATTAGGCTTATATTTCTTTGCAAATGACTGGCATAGTATTTTTTACTTCCCAGGTATTCTTTCAATTTTAGTTGGTATTTATGTGTTAATTACGATGAAAGATACACCTCAATCTTGCGGATTACCTTCTATTGAAGAACATACTGGAGAATATCCACCAGATGAGAAAGTACAAGACCGCGAACGTGAACTTTCGGCAAAGGAAATTTTATTTAAATACGTACTAAACAATAAATTTTTATGGTACATCGCTATCGCGAACGTTTTTGTTTATTTCGTTCGCTACGGTGTTGTAGACTGGGCTCCTACTTATTTAGTAGAAGAAAAAAGCTTTACTCATAGTAGCTCACGTACAGCTTACGCTCTATATGAATGGGCTGGTATTCCGGGTACACTTCTTTGTGGCTGGATGAGTGATAAACTATTTAAAGGACGCCGCGCACCTGCTGGTATTTTATTCATGGTTGGTGTATTTATCGCCGTTCTTGTTTACTGGCTAAACCCTCCTGGTAATCCAATGGTTGATAGTATCGCACTTGTCGCAATTGGATTTTTAATTTACGGACCTGTTATGTTAATTGGTCTACATGCTCTTGACTTAGCTCCAAAGAAAGCGGCTGGAACTGCAGCGGGATTAACTGGCTTCTTCGGTTACTTAGGCGGAGCTGCTTTCGCTAGTGCCGCTATGGGCTTTATCGTAGATGCATTCGGATGGGATGGCGGATTCATCTTATTACTTGCATCTTGTGTACTTGCAATGTTCTTCCTTGCTCTTACTTTAAAGACAGGATCTGCAAAACAAAAGCAAGCTTAAACAATAATATTATTCTTATCAAAAAAAGAGAGACTGTTCTTTCGAGAACACCTCTCTTTTTTCTACATATAATACTTTTTTCTTACAAAAGATTTATGTGCCTCTCTTATGTATGTTAGCGTTTCCAAATCACTCCAACTACTTATATACATGCATCCAATCTTTATATAAAAAGATTTTTGAATATTTTTTCAACGTATACTTGTCAAACATTGTCAATTTATATTAAAATAACAACAACATACAAAATATTTAGTC
>NZ_BOQB01000049.1 GCF_018332475.1 Bacillus sanguinis
TTAATTTTAGATGAGCCGACAAATGGATTAGATCCAGCTGGTATTCGCCAAATTCGTGATTATTTACAACGTTTAGCGAAAGAAGAAAATATTGCTGTAATCGTATCAAGTCACTTATTAAGTGAAATTGAATTAATGTGTGATCGCGTCGTTATTATTAAGCAAGGTGAGTTTGTACAAGAGTATAACTTACACGAACAAGCAAAACATGATGAGACAGTAGTTGTAGCGTTTGAAGTAAATCAAGTACAGAAAGCGAATGAAATCATTACAGGTAAGGCGCAAGGAAATGTCATTGTAGTATCTGTAACGAAAGAAGAAATTCCACAAATTGTAAAAAAACTTGTGGATGACGATGTGCTTGTATACGGAGTTACTGTTCAAAATAAAACGTTAGAGGATGAGTTCTTAGCGATTACAGGGGGAGTGAAAGCGTAATGTTTAAATTAATTCAAAATGAATTTTTAAAGTTGCATGCGAAAAAAGGTATGTATATTTTAATTGGTGTTATTGCAGTGCTGGAGATTTTAGGAGTTTTAGCGATGCTGAAATGGGGAGACGGGACTGAATTTAAAGGATCATATTTAGATTTTGCAAGTTCAGAGATTGGTTTAATTACGTTGTTTGCAACGATATTTGGAATTACGATTGCTTCTCGTATGATTACTGATGAGTTCCAAAAAGGTACAATTAAGCAGTTATTAATCCGTCCAAGAAAACGAATGACAGTTTTATTCTCTAAATATATTACAGTATTACTTACTATAGTATTTATCATATTTGCTAGCACGTTCATTGCAATGATTATTGGTGGAATTGTAATGGACGGTAGTAAAACAGAATTAACGGTAGGAATCGTAATGAAATCTACTTTATATCAAGTACTTTCACCGCTATTCTTTGCGACGCTTGCATTTTTCTTAGCAAACGTATTTAGAAAATCTGTATTACCATTAATTATTACGATGTTCCTGTTTTTCTTACAAGGAGCAATTAATATGGTATTAATGATGTTTGCAAAAGGTGTAGCGAAGTTTGTAGTATTCTTCCATTTAGATTTAAGAGCTTACGATGGCAATAAATTAATTAGTGGTGGAGTAGAACCTACATTCACAGAATTTACATTTACAACTTCATTATTACTTGTAGCTGCATACTTTGTTGTATTGCTTGTAGCATCAAGTGCATTATTCCAAAAACGTGACGTATTATAATAGAAGAAATCCCCGCTTGTAAAAACGGGGATTTTTATTACATAACTTGCTCCGGGATTGCAACTTGAAGAGCAGTGATATGGTATTTTAAGAGATATGTTGTTTGAAAGTAATTAGGAAAAATAGGAAGAGTTCAACTATATTCATATTACAATTTAGTTATCCGACCATTTACTTTTACTATCTTTGGAGGTGTTCTATATGCACTATGCATTTTCACGTATTAGGCTACGTAGCTTTTTTGGGTGGATGATTATAGGATTGTTCCTTACGATGATCCCATTAGGTCTAGCAAATGTTTCTGAGAATACGATGGAGGTTATTTCACAAATAACTGTGTTTTTTGTATTTCCGTTATTTTGGTTGTATGTAAAAACAAATAAAAATAATGTTGTATTTAATAGTTTTTTTGATAAGCCAGGACGTTTACCGTGGGGATTAATTGTATTAGCAACGATAATGGGAATGATTTTTTCAGTTGGTATATCTCATATTCAATTTTACATATTAGCACATACGTTACCGAATTTCTTAGTTACCATGTTAGAAGATGGAACTGTCATTAATACGAGTAACATATATATGACGATATTTACTTTCATTTCAGCATGTGTATTAGCACCTATTATGGAAGAGGTTATTTTTAGGGGATTCTTTTTACAGCGAATGGCTTATAAATGGGGAATTAAAAAAGCTGTAATCATATCTTCACTTATTTTTGGTCTAGGACATTTTGATGTTATTGGTGCGTTCATGTTTGGTGTTGTGATGTGTCTCTTATACATAAAGACGAAAAATATATGGACGAATATCGCTGTGCATGCTTTAAATAATTTGATTGCAACAAGTATGCAATTTATCGGTGGAGAAGAGAGTAGCGCAATCTCAATTCCTGAATTACAAGCGCAAAGTAATTTATGGATTGGTATCGGTCTTACAGTTGTTGGATTACTTTGGTTAATTCCTTACGTTTGGAAACAATGGCGTACAGTAAAAGAAGTGGGTGTGCCACTGATGCGCTTCATAAATGAGGAAAAAGTAGGGAATGCATCACAAGAAAATGAAGTGTATAGTCAAGTGATCGTAACAGATAGATTGATGGCTGTAGAGCTACCAGATGAGGCTGTAAATAAGCTCCGGTTAGAAGAAAATGATTATGTAACAGTATCTGTAGAAGAAGATAAAATTGTTATAAAGAAAGCACTTGATAGATAATTAAAAAGTAGCTCCTTAGGAGCTACTTTTTAATTTGTAATAATTTCTACACGAAAATTATTACCGTTCTTTACATATTTAATATCTGTAACAGTGCGGACTGTTTTTAAAATCTCCACTTTTTCACCAATTCGAGGGATAGTCGGAACATTATCCCAAATGCCAAGCAAACCATCTAATTGTGCCGTTTTTTCATAAAACCAGATTTTCAATGTAAAGCCCCTTTCTCGAACTTTATGTATTTTAATACATAATATATTATTTTTATTCTTATTGTAAGGGGTTTTTATATATTTTATGAATAAAAATGAATTAATCTTCTGGGAAGATATGTTCAATATCAGGAGTAAGAGACACTTCTGATAATACGATATGAGAAACTGTCGTTGCATATGAAGAAACATCATTGATAAAATCTTCAAGTTCAACGAGTGAAGGAACAGAGATTTTTACAATGTAGCATAAGCTTCCTGTTACGCGGTAACAAAAACTTGCGGATGGATAAGATTGGATAAATTGTTGCATACGTGTTGTATCACCATTTTTTAAAGTGATTTCTAAAATACAATCTAAAACAAGTCCTGCTTTTTTATAATCGATATCGATTGTGTACTTTTGAATCACGCCTTCACTTTCGAGTTTACGAACACGTTCTGCAGTAGATGGAGCAGATAAGTTTACTCGTTTCGCCAATTCACGCATGGACAGGCGGCTATCATTATATAATTCATTTAAAATTTTTCGATCAACACGGTCTAGTTGCATTTGTAAATATACCTCCAGTAAAATAATGATTTTTGTAAAGGAAAAATATAAATTAAGATTCATATGAAATGTAAAGTGAACTTTATTTATTTTACAATAAAACAGAAGGAAATAGGAGGAGAAATGATGGAGAGAATTTCATTATCAAATATAGGAGATACAAAGTTTCAAAAGTTATTAGGGCATAATCCAGATCTATTACATGCATGGAGTATGGTAGAGAATACGCTGTATAGTAAAGGAACTCTTTCGGCAGAGTTGAAGGAGCAAGTAAGAAGAACATTAGCATACGGGAATGAGTGTCCGTATTGTATGGCAAAGGGAAGGCCTGATGATATACAAAAGGTAGAGGAAATAAGTGTAGCCGTTACTTTTGCATATACGTTTGTTCATGATAAACAAGCGATAGATGATACTATGTTTCGTGTGTTAAAACAATACTGGACGGAAAAAGAAATTGTAGAGCTTTGCGCTTATATTTGTTTTATTACTGCGTCACAACAACTTGGTTTTCTGTTTCAATTACAGCCGAACGAAGGAGAAAATGATGATGAATCAAATAGCACTTATTATAATTGATGTACAAAAGGCGTTTTCACATGAAGAGTTTGCTACGATTGTGACGACAAAAGAAGTATTAAAATTATTTTAAGAAAATAATTGCGAATTATGTAGAAAAAAATAAGAATATTTCGTATAATCTAAGTACAATCATTTTGAAAATAGGGGTGGCATCATATGGAGCAAATTCCGGTAAAGAAAATAGAAGAAGTACTTGTTGTAGCAGGGGATGACAAACAAAAGCAAAAGGAATTTTATGAATTGCTCTTATCTACTGAGTTTTATGTTGCTGGTTCACTAGAAGCAGAGGACGGGGCAACAGAAGGGATACTTCGTTTGCGTCATTTCCAAGGAGAGGATAGATGGATCGTTCCGTTCTTTACACAAATGGAATTTGTAAAAGATGTGTTGCCAGAGGGAACGCCCCTTATTACGATACGTGGGAAAGAGTTATTTGGTAGCATTGAGAAAGATGCTACAGCAGTATTAAATGTTGGCACTGATATTAGTAAAACATTTATTCCAGAAGAAATTGCAGATATCGCATCTGGGCGAATTTTTAATTATTATAAATAAAAGGAAAAGCTGAATCGCTTTTCCTTTTTAATTTGAACACGGAGTGGCTACGCCAGAAGAAATAGAGAGTGTTTTATTATTTGTATTTATTGTCGCTGTAGTGCCAAGAGGGATTCCGATGTTTGGGCTTATATGTCCAATCGGTAAACCGAATAGGACAGGTATATGATATGGTGCAAAATATTCATATAGTATGGTTTGCAATGATTGAGATGGCTTAGAAGGAGTACAGTCGTGACAGCTTGTAAAAATAACACCACTGCATTCATTGAACTTTCCAGATAAAAGTAGCTGATTTAACATACGATCAACGCGATACGGTTCTTCCCCAATGTCTTCAAGCAATAAAAGTTTATTGGCTGTATGTACCTCGTAGTGTGAGCCAATTATGCTCGTTAGCACTGCTAAATTCCCTCCAACTAATTGACCTGTAATTGTACGGGAAGAGCTAGGTACGATACATTCTGACGCAGATAAAATGGTTGAATACGGATGGAATAGTTGATTGAAAGAAGATAAAGAAAGAGAATCTACACCTTTACCTAATTCTTCAACCATTGGACCATGAAAAGTAACAAGCTTTGCATAACGTGAAAAGGCCGTATGTAAAGCTGTAATATCGCTATATCCCCAAAAGATTTTTGGATTTTTCCTAATGATTTCATATTGAATGTGAGGGAGGAGACGAGCGCTACCGTAACCACCTCGTGCACAGAAAACGGCCTTTACCTCATGATTTGAAAATGCTTCATGTATATCATCGAGCCGGACTTGATCACTTCCAGCTAAATATCCATACTTCTCATAAACGCTCTTCCCAATTACGACAGATAAACCCATTTCTTGTAATACGTTTACACCTTTTAATACATTTTCAATTGTTGGTGGGCCGGACGGTGCAATAATCATTACTGTATCACCTTTTTTTAATGCATTTGGATACATCATTGTTCTTCAGCCTCCTTCTCTTTCAATATATTCGCTTGAGAGGAAGTTCAACCCTTGTAAAAGAAGGGAAAAGCTTGTCAAATAAAGAAGATATAAGGGGGATAGGAGGGAAAATGATGTTTACAAGTCGAGTCATAGATATATTACAAATTAAGTATCCCATCATTCAAGCAGGTATGGCAGGTGCGATTACGACGCCAGAACTTGTTGCAGCTGTAAGTAATAGCGGAGGATTAGGAACGCTTGGAGCAGGTTATATGAGCCCAGAACAGATCCGTGAAGCAATTTATAACATAAGGGAACTAACAGATAAGCCTTTTGGTGTAAATTTACTTTTAACGAAAGAGATACAGATCGAAGAAGAGAAGGTAAACTCGGCGAAGGTAGTACTAAGCGGAGTGAATAGAGCATTCGGTATAGAGGAAGAAGAGGTATTAAAGCTTCCAAAAAGCTATAAAGAACAATTGCAAGTATTATTAGAAGAAAAAGTACCGGTCGTTAGCTTTGCATTTCAAACGTTAGAAAAAGAAGAAATAGATGACTTAAAAAGAAGAGGGATAAAAGCCATCGGAACAGCTACTCATGTAGCAGAGGCGAAAGCACTGGCTGAGTTAGAGGTAGATATTATTGTCGGTCAAGGTAGCGAGGCAGGAGGGCATAGAGGAACATTTATCGGAAAAGAACAGGACGCTATGATTGGGACGTTCGCATTAATTCCGCAGTTAGTAGCAGCAGTCCCGCATATCCCGATTGTTGCAGCAGGTGGCGTAATGAACGGGCAAGGGCTTGTTTCGGCATTTACACTGGGAGCAGAAGCCGTTCAAATGGGATCGGCCTTTTTAACGAGTGAAGAAAGTATTACGCATGATGTGTATAAAGAAGCGGTTTTACGTAGTACAGATACGAGCACAACTGTAACTCGTGCGTTTTCCGGGAAATATGCACGGGGTATTCGTAATGAATTTATAGAGAAACATGAAGGAAGAGAAGAAGGGCTTCCGATGTATCCAGTGCAAAATGTATTAACCTCTAAAATACGTCAAGAAGCAGCAAAACAAAATAATGGAGAGTATATGTCGCTTTGGGCAGGACAAGCATCATCATTAGCACGAATAGAATCAGCTCAGCATGTAGTGGAGAGAGTGATGATAGAAGCAGATAACGTAATCGAACAATTACAAAATGTATATAGAAAAAGACCACTTGAATAATTCAAGCGGTCTTTTCATTAGTTTGCTTTATAAAATTGTTGGATGGCTTCATCGATATAAACCCAGCCTTTCCAACCTAAGTGCATATGATCTTTTAAGAAGTATTTATCATACTCATGATTTGAGAAGTCGGCAATTGGATAACCAGCTTTCTCAATTTGCTCATGAACTTTCTTGTAGTACAATTCGCGGCGCTCTTTCGGGAAGCCAGCATAATCGTACCAAGGACCTTTTACAGGAACTGAAATGAAGAGTGGCTTTGCACCAGATTGTTTTAATAAATCAAGTACAATTTGTAAATCTTCATATTCTGGCGATTGATCATAAGCATCATTTTTTAAGTAGCCTTCACGTTGCTTTAATTTCTTTTTGATTTTGCTGTTAAAGTAACCATCTTCGATACCATATTCGTTCGATACAGATTCTACTGCACCAGTTTGATCTGCATGTTTACGAGCCTCTTCCCAGTCCATTTGTTTTAATGAAGGGTCCAGTTTTTCTTTATGCGGTTTAATATCAAACATAGCTGTAAATAAATCTTTACGATCTAAAATGTTACGGTAAATATAAGCGAAAGGTTTAGCAGCAAGTGCTTTTACTTTATACTTCGTATCATCGTAGGCGATACCTTCAAGCGAAATTTTTAATAAAGTTTCTTTCTTAACGATTTCAAAGTTTAATAAACGTTTTGCAATTTGCTTTTTCATTTCAGGTTTTACATCATCGTTGAAAATGAAGTGATAACCTTGTTGTTTTGAAAAGTTAGGTGCAAAGTGCGTTTCATCAATACCTTGTGGTACAAACCATTGCGGAGAAAGAACGAATACCATTTTCTTATCTTTCAATTGATCCATTGTAGATGCAAAGTTTAACACATGTACAAGGTCTTGTGTTCCCCCGCGTCCAAGTAGGAATGGTGTGAATCCTTCAGGCTTTACTTTGAAATAATTTGATGGATGGAAAGCATCCATACGTGCGAATTCCGATGAACCGTACATCGGAAGGTATTTCGGGTTTGCTAACATCTTTTGCTGTAAAATCATACTTTGAATCTTTTCTTCTTTTAAAGAAGTCGCAGCTTGTTCTACTTTTTCATCACTTAAAAGTGGAAGTAGGAAGCGAGTTGGGATAAGTAAGAATACAGCAAAAAGGGCCAATGCTAAAAGCATCGGACCAAATTTTGCTTTGTTCATCGGATTTCTTCCAACTTCTTAATAACCATGTTTGGAGTAGCCCACTCGTCACGATCAAAATCAGAAATAGAAACTTCAATATCTAAACGCTCTTGGAATTCAACTAATAAGGATACTACAGCGAAAGAATCAAGAATACCTTCTTCAAATAATTGAACATCTAAGTTTTCTTTCACAATATCGTTTTCACATACTTCTTCTAAAATATCTAATACTTGCTCTTTGAATTCTGCCATTTTTAAAATCTCCTTTATATCCGAAATATATTATATGTGCAACTTCTTAATGGTATAAGAAGGGTGCATTAAAAGTATCTGTTAAGGTGTCCAGAGAAAATTAGGAAACCGAAACATACAACGTGGAACGTAATTACGATCGCAAGGACGTGTGTAAATTTATTGTTTGGCCAAAACTTATGCTTTTTGTTTTTTCGTTCGAAAATATCGAATAAAATGAACAGTGCTGCATGATAAAGACCATAAATAATGTATTGATACACATGCTCACCAGTAATGTGCCAAATTCCCATGATGAAAAAGTTCAAAAATGCACCGATATACGAAATTGTATAACGGTTTTTAATTAACTTCTTCTTCGTTGCAAAAAAGACGAAACGCATGTAAATAAAGTCACGGAACCAGAATGATAAACTCATGTGCCAACGGTTCCAGAAGTCTTTAATGTTACGACTAATGAACGGCATATTAAAGTTTTCTGGAGTTTTAATTCCCATCATATAACTTACACCAATTACAAATGAGCTATAACCAGCAAAGTCAAAGAATAAATATAAGCTATAGCTATACATGTAAATCATATTTGAAAGGATTGTATCTTGCTGAGCAAATGCCGGATCCATAAAATATTGCTTGATTAAGTATGCAATAATAAATTTATACAAGAAACCTTGGAAAATACGGTTTAGCCCTGTATATAGTAAATTTTGATATTCTTCTGCACTAGGTGGCTTTTGAATATCTTTTTGGAATCTACGGTACCGATCGATAGGTCCTGTTGAGATAGCAGGGAAGAATAAAACGAATTCCCAGAAATTAAAGAAGGAAAGTTCTTTAATTAAGCCATCACGAACTTCAAATACCATTTGTACTGCTCTAAATGTTACATAAGACATTCCTAAAAATACAATAAACTTTAGGTCAGGTGCAAACGGTGCGATTTTTGCTAAAATAAGCGGCAAAATCGATAAAATAACAGCTATACAGAATGTGAATGTGCTATTATTTTGTTTTCTTAAAAGTAAATAGCCTTTAATTAGGGCATATTGCCAAATAATAAATGCGGCTAACATGATCGCTTGCTTCGGTTTATCAGAGAAGATAATAACAAGCATTATTAATGTTAAAAAGGCATTATATTTGCGCAACATTTTACCTTTAAATCCAGCTATGATAGTAGGTATTAATAAAATGCCCACTATAGCGAAAAAATAAAATGATCCATATGCGGTCATGCTGTAACCTCACTCAATAATTTTTTGCGATCTACCTTTCCATTTGGTGTCATTGGAATAGAAGATTGATACATGAATTTACGTGGAATCATGTAGTTTGGTAATCGCTCATTGAGTTCTTTTTTGATTGCAGATGTTAATTTGAATTCTTTTTCAAATGAATGTTCTCCAGGAACAACAACCGCTAATAAATAATCGTATTTCTCACCTTTTTTAATTGGAACGATAACTGCTCCTTCTACGTAAGAACACGCACGAAGGTGATGCTCAATTTCTTCTAATTCCATTCGATAACCATGCAGCTTAATTTGGAAATCAAGACGACCATTATAGAATAGAAGACCATTTTCAACATAGCCAGCATCGCCTGTTTTATAGGCGCGCTCACCGTCAATCATAGTAAATGCTTTTTCTGTTAATTCAGGGCTTCCTAAATATCCAACGCTTACGCTTGGGCCAACAATTACGATTTCACCTTTTTCACCATCAGGTGCAATCGTGCCATCTTCTTTCATAATAAGAAGGCGACAGTCTGATTTACAGTAGCCAACTGGAAGTGATTTGTATTGATCAAGCACTTCTTCTGTAACGTGAATACCTGTTACAGCGACAGTAGCTTCTGTTGGACCGTACGTATTCATAATTGTTGCTTTTGGGAAACGCTCAATTAATTTTCTAGCTACTTCGTTTGGTAACACTTCACCGCAGAATAAGAATGTTTTCATGTTTGGTAGCATACTCTCTGAGAAAGATGCTTCCATTAAACACATTTCTGCGAAAGATGGTGTTGAAGTCCATACTTGTATATCCGATTGCTCTAAAGAAGCAAACAAGTCTTTTGGACGTGCAATCATATCTTTATCGATTGCCCAAAGTGTACTACCTGTTACTAATGATGGGTAAATATCCATGACAGATAAATCGAATGAGAAAGGTGCTTGGTTTAAGAATACTTGCCCTGTTTGTAAGTTGAAATCTTCTACAGCCCATTTTGTAAAGCTTACAAGGCAGTTATAAGTAATCTGAACCCCTTTCGGATTACCTGTGCTTCCTGATGTGTAAATAATGTAGAAGTTCTCATCACCTTTTACCGCATGTTCAGGATTTGGAGTGTTCCCTTTATGAGTAAAGAAAATATCTTTTAAGTTGTCTTCACTTACAATGCGAACTGGTAAATCAGTTACAGTTACTTCTGCTGCTGATAAAAGTAGTTTCGCACCAGAATTTTCAGCGATACGTTGTACACGATCAGCTGGGATAGATAAATCTACAGGAATATAAGCATGTCCAGCTTTTACACAACCTAAAAAGTTAATAATCATTTCAGGTTGCATATGGCCATACACCATAATTGGTGAACGATCATCTGGATACGCAGAAGAAATCCAATGTGCTAACGCATCAGAATCTTCCTTTAATTGTTTGTACGTAATTTTCGCATCTCGCCAAACAAAAGCAGTTTGATCAGGCGTTTCAATAGCCCACTTTTCAATTTGTTCTAATAACTTCATAACGTTCCCACCCTAGAATTCATTGTAAATAAATGTACTTGTGTTTGTATCATGGAATCCATACAACCAAAGTAATGCAAATAAAATTGCAAGGTAATAAACCGTCTTTGCAACCCATTGTGTGAGTGGTCGAGACCATATCTCTTTTAATCTTTCCATGTCTTTCCCTCTCTTAATGAAATAATAGCTCTTTGTAGGTATCATGTCCTACATTATTGTGAAAAAAACAAAATTCCACATTTTAGGTAAAAATAAGTCAAAAGGCTCTTTTCTGATATTAGCACTAAATACTAAAAAAGAAAATCCCTAACTTAGCAATTATATTACATTCAGCATCAATTTGTAATGGGTTTGATATGTAAATAGGAAGTGGATTGTGTGAATGTATAAAAGTAGTCTGGGAGAATGGATAGGAATGTAATATTTGTTTGAATTTTTGAGTTTTTCATATTTAATGTATGAATTGTTAAAGTTTCATAAAAGGAGGCATTCCTGATGAAGAGGATGTGGAAGGATCTTATTTCAGAAGACAACATTATTAAATGGAGACGGTATTTTCATAAACATCCGGAATTATCATTTCATGAAAAAGAAACCTCGCAATTTATATATGATACGTTATGCTCATTTTCTTCTTTTGAAGTAACGAGACCGACGAAGTATAGTGTACTAGCAATTAAAAGAGGAACGGAACAAGGGAAAGTAGTTGCGATTCGGGCTGATATAGATGCTTTGCCAATTCAAGAGGAGACAAGGAAATCTTATACGTCTGTGAATGAGGGAGTGATGCATGCTTGTGGACATGATGCTCACGCCGCTATTTTGTTAAGTACAGCAGAAGTACTATCAAATATAAAGGAAGATTTTGCAGGCGAGATTCGTCTATTCTTTCAGCACGCAGAAGAGGTGTATCCTGGCGGCGGACAAGAAATGGTTGAGGCAGGCGTGATGAATGGTGTTGATTATGTAATAGGTTTACATGTTATGTCAGGACTTGAGAGCGGGAAAATTGGAATTGCGTATGGGCCGATGATGGCGGCACCAGATGTATTTACAGTTGAAATTCAAGGGAAAGGAGGGCATGCAGCGAGGCCAGAAGAAACGATAGATCCTATTGCTATCGGAGCGCAGATTATTACAAATCTACAACATATCGTATCAAGAAATACAAGTGCTTTCATGCAAAGAGTCGTTTCAGTTACACAGTTTCATGGGGGGATGGCTGATAATATCATTCCTAGCACAGCAACTTTAATGGGAACTGTTCGTTCATTTAATCAAGCATTAAGGGTGGAAGCAGAAGAGAAAATTGAAAACATCGTGAAAGGAATTACAAAAGCACATGGAGGGGAGTATATATATACGTATCGATATGGATATGATCCAGTTATTAATGATGAATATATTACGAAAGTAGTAGAAGAAAGTGCACTACATTTGTTTGGGAATGAGCGTGTTGTGAAGCTTGAACCTTCTATGGGAGGAGAAGATTTTTCAGCATATTTAAGAAAATCACCAGGTTGCTTCATTAAATTGGGAACGGGGAATGAAAAGATAGATACTTGCTATCCACATCATCATCCGAAATTTGATGTAGATGAATCAGCTCTAATTTATGGAGTGGAATTATTTTTAGAGACAGCGATAAGACTACTAAAATCATAGAAAAGTATAAAAAAAGGCAACTGCGCTCTATCGCAGTTGCTTTTATTTCTTTCCGTCAGAGAGGGCTGAGAAAGAACTATGCTCATTTATAGTATATGAATAGCTAACGGACAAGCTTGTACATTTTAATCATTTTTTAAAAAATAGTTATTGACATTGATAATCACTGTCAATTAATCTAAAGGTAGTTGAAATTGATAATTATTATCAATAGGATGGATGCGACATGTTAATGAGAAAAAAATTTCACCTCCTGCGGAGGGGATTAAAAGATAAAAATAAAGATGTTGATCAGCATATGGAATGGCAACGAAATGTAATTCGTTCTGAATATGTAGATGAGAAGAAGAGCATTCAAACAGAAAAAGAGATACAAAGTAAAGGGAGAGGTTCAGTTGAGTAAGTTAGTAATGATTTTTGCGAGTATGAGTGGAAATACAGAGGAAATGGCTGATCATATTGCGGGTGCAATTCGGGAAACAGAAAATGCAATTGAAGTTATCGATATTATGGATTCACCAGAAGCTTCTATATTAGAACAGTATGATGGAATTATTTTAGGTGCATACACATGGGGAGATGGTGACCTTCCTGATGATTTCTTAGATTTTTATGACGCAATGGATTCTATTGATTTAACTGGGAAAAAAGCGGCAGTATTCGGATCATGTGATTCAGCTTATCCAAAATACGGCGTGGCGGTTGACATTTTAATAGAAAAGCTACAAGAGCGCGGAGCTGCAGTTGTGTTAGAAGGACTAAAAGTAGAATTAACGCCAGAAGATGAAGATGTAGAAAAATGTTTACAGTTTGGAGCTGAATTTGTAAAACACCTTTCTTAATGGCAGAAGGGAGATGAAGAGCAAGTGCACGAGAAAATCGCAATCAAAACGATGACAGATTATCATTTGTATGATTTTATGCGTTGTCCGCATAAATTTTATTTTCGTCATATAAAAAGAAGAGAACCTTCTTCATTTGAGTGGCAACAAATCGCACAAATGATTGTGAATCGAATTATTAACGAATATTACACACTACCTGCGGGCCAACAAACGAAAATCGTACTTTTAATATTAATAGAAAAGTATTGGAAAAAAGTAAGGATTAATATGTTTGCTTCGAAGACGGAGTATTATATTGTGTTAGCGAAGTTAACGGATCACTTATTACAGTTTGTTGAAAGAGATGATAGTCAGACACCGCCGTTATTTTTATATGAAAAATTTCAAACATATATGGAAGAGTTAGGTGTCCACATGTCATTGACATTAGAAGTTGGTGAGTGGAGTACTGAGTCGTTTGTAATTAAAAAGTATGTTGTCGATGCGGATGAGGAAATGCTTGCTCTTTGTCAAAAGTTAATGACAGTATTCAGTTATAAAGCTTTCGGCATTCTTCCAGGAAAAATTGAAGTTATTAATTTAATAGAAGGAACTAAGTATGATTACATTCCGAAACAGGAAGATATTATAACTGGAATGGCTGATTTATCTAGAATGAAAGAAATGTTGCAGCAACCCGAGCATTATACAGAGCGTCATTTTCGTTCTGAGTGTATAAGTTGTGCGTTTCGTAGCGAATGCCAAGGGGAAGAAGTAAAGAAAGAAGCGGAGCAGAAGAAAAATATCGTACATTAAAGGATGCAATGTTGCATCCTTTTTTGTTATTGACATGAAAAGCTTTTCATCATTTACCGTATATTTGTAGCAGACTTTAATAAAGGGAGGAATAATCAATGAAAGATGAAACGAAAGTATTTCAATGGTTAAAAGAACAGAATGCTCCTTTTGGAATTCAACTGCAAATTTTACAAGCATTTCAACTGTATAAAGTCATTATTGAAATGGATAAAAAGTTAATGATGTATGAGGAGAGGGAATATAGGGAGAGAATGTAATCTCATCCCTGCAGTATTACTTTCAGTTGTTCTATAATTGCTAGAAATTCAAGTTCATTCTTTGTTTCAAAGTTATAAATCATATTATGTAGTAAAGGACTGTATTGATAAAAACTCGTGATGCGGTGAATGAGTAATGGATCATCGTGTGAAATAAGCGTACTGTATTGTTCATATACAGATGTAGTAAATTCATGCCCGAAATCATAATATAGCCCAGCAAAGTCAAAGGCGGGATCGCCAATTTGAGCATCACCAAAATCGATAATCCCTGAAATATTTTTATTCTGCTTATTGAATAAAATGTGATGATGTGTAAAATCAGCGTGAATGATTGCATTTGGAAATACCGATGTAGCTATACAGGCAAAAAAATTCTCGAATAAACGGTTTAAGGTTGATTTCTGGAACGAAGTTAGACTGTTAGTAACATACTCATTTAATTTAGTTTGTAGCTCTTTCCAGTAGGTAAGTGTTTTTTCGGTAGGGAACCCTAACGCTGTAACACTTTTTAGAGGAATGCTATGTAGAGCCGTAAGGAAAGTAGCTAATTGTGTAATAATTATTTTTTGTTCTTTTTCATCTAAGTTCGCAACTATTTCTGTTTTTAATGGTTCACCATGAATGAGAGTATAGTAACTACAAAGAGGAACTTCATCAGATTCATTTTTATAAATTAGGTGATATTGTGGAACTTCGATTTCTTGTAGTGATTGAGTAAGAATTGTGCACAGTTCTTTTTCTAACGGAATTCGCATTGCATATTCCTGTTTTCGCGGGAAACGAAACAATAGTTCATCATTTACAATAACCGCTACATTATCCCATCCTTCTTCATTTTGTTTATATGAGTGTATAGAAAGATTAGGCAAAGCTTCTTTTATATATTGTTTGTAAGAGTCCATAATTGTTCCTCGTTTCTGATTTAAGTTATTCTGCTTTATGATATCAGAATTTTCTTTCTATATGTTAAAATATAACTATCATTATGAAGAAGGGCGGGAGAATTACGAAGAAAAGAATAGTAATCATTTCTCTATGTATCGTTTTTGGACTGTTTTGGTCATATAAAGAAGAAGTTTTTGCTAGCTATAAACCGATTGATCAGTACGGATTAAATAAGGAATTAAAGAACAAAAGTATAGAAACTTTAACTCATAATGAAATGAAAAAGGTAGGAGAACATTTTGTGACCGAGCAACTATCAGTTTTTGAGTTTACTAATAAAGAAGATGTGAAACGAAAAGGTGAAGAACTATTTTTAAATAGAGGGTATGAACAATTAATGAAAAATTATTATCCAAATCGTTTTCAGGATTTAGAGTATAAATTTACAAACGAGGAGATACGTGAAGTGACGGATGAAAGTTTTCTCTATCAAACTGTAGCGTACGTGACGGGCATTGAAAATGGTAAGAGAAGCGAAATGAAATTGAATTATGAAATGAAAATTGTAAAGGTTAATCATACATTTAAGGTGTTAGAACAAAAACAGTATGTACAATAAAGTGAAACATGAATCAGTGCTACAAATAGCGAATAAAAAAATCCCCCAGTTCTTTGAGGGATTTTAAAGGTTTTCATTTTGTTGACCAAGTTCTTTTTGAGCAATATATAAATTTCCTTGCTCGACTTGTTTTTGAGTAAGAACAGAATCACCTGCATACCCTTTTTCTGTTTTTACAGTTCTTTTTGAACGATTGGAATCTTGTTTCTTCATATAATAAATCACCTTCCATCAAAAATAAACGAAAATGATAAGCACAAGCAATACAGCAGCAAAAATGGTAATGCCCATTAAAAACGAAGTGTTTTTATATTTAGGTGGCTTATGTACATCCTGCCGATATCCAGGTGAAATTTCAGGGGCGAATTCTTCTTCGAATGATTGCTTTTTTTCTTTTTCGTCCATATGTATCCACCTTTCTTTTTCATTATGTTATACGTTACAAGAAAAAATATGCATAAAGAAAACAGCCGCTTTATCGTTAGCGGCTGTTTTGTGTTGTATATTTTCTTTGCACTTGAAAGAGACGGATAAGTAGGAAGCCAGCGCCAAATGCTAGGCCGATAATAAGACCAATCCAATAACCTTTCGCTGCCCAATCCGTATAAGTTGCTAATATGTAGCCAAGAGGTAGACCGATTACCCAATAGGCGATCAATGTCATAATTAAGGCAACATTTACATCTTTATAACCACGTAGTGCCCCTTGTACAGGAGTTGCAATTGCATCTGAAATTTGAAATAAAATCGCAAATATAAGAAATTCTTTTGCTAAATGATGAACTTGTACATCTGTCGTATAAATAGAAGCAATTTCATCATCAAAGAAATAGAGAAGAATCGAATATAAAAGGGCGAATGCAAGAGCTAAGCCAATGCCGATAAAACCATATTGTTTTGCGTTATTATATCGTTTCGCTCCAACTTCAAATCCAACAGCGATGGTCATTGCCATTGCTAAACTTAAAGGAGTCATATATAGCAAGGAAGCGAAGTTCATAGCTGCCTGATGAGCTGCAATTGTTGTCGTACTAAAATTACTCATCATAAGTGTTACCGCAGCAAAAATACTCGTTTCAAAAAAGATAGCAAATCCGATAGGGACCCCCAGTTTTAAGAAGGCTTTCCAACTCGTGAGAGAAGGGCGGTATAACTGTTTAAAGATATTAAAAGATGCAAAAGGTTCTTTCGTACGAATAATAATGACGGTAATAATTAATATGCACCAATATGTTGCTGCTGAAGCGATTGCGGCACCAACACCACCGAGTTTTGGAAACCCGAAATGACCAAAAATTAATACATAATTTAATACTACATTAATTGGTAATGATAATAAGGTAACAATCATCGTTGTTCGAGTTTTTCCTAATGCATCAATAAATCCGCGTAAAACAGTGTAAGTAAATAAAGGAATAATTCCAATTGCAATAATACTTAAAAACTGTACTGCAATACGTTCCACAGGTTCTTCTAAGCGCATGCCATTTAAAATAGGTGAAACAGCGAAAAAACCGATAAGAATGACAACAAAGCTAGCACAAATTGCTAAATATACTGCCTGTATGACAACGTGGGGAACGTCTTCTTTTTTCTTTGATCCAACGAGTTGTGCAACAATTGGAGTAGTGGCCATCAAAATTCCTGTTAATCCCGTACTAACTGGAATCCATATACTTGTGCCAATCGCGACACCTGCTAAATCAATAGGGCTTGCATGCCCTGACATTGTCGTATCGAAAAAACTCATCGCAAATAATGACATTTGCGTTACAAAAATCGGGAAAAAGAGTAATACAAATTGCTTTAACTTTTGTGAGAATGAAGTAGTCTCTTTCATAAAATCCCCTTTCAGCGTAAAAAACAAACTCTTACTATCATACAATTTAATCAAAAAATAGAAAAGAAATACGCGCATGCAACAGATAGAATCGATAAAAAAAAGATGCACTTTGAAAAAGGATAAGGTATTATGATAAGGTGTGAAAAAATTACATATTCGTTATTAAGGAGGCACTACTCGTGGCTGATTGGTTAATTGGAATAATCATGGGTGCTGTTGAAGGTTTAACAGAGTTTTTACCAGTTTCATCAACAGGACATATGATTTTAACAGGTCATTTACTTGGATTTGACGACGAGAGAGCGAAAGTTTTCGAAGTTGTTATTCAATTGGGATCGATTTTAGCAGTTGTTGTTATATTTTGGAAGCGTCTATGGTCTTTAGTAGGTATAGGGAAAGTAACAGACGGACCATCGTTAAATTTATTACATATTATTATCGGGATGATTCCTGCAGGGGTACTTGGCGTATTGTTCCATAGTGCGATTAAAGAAGTTTTATTTGGGCCAGGCCCAGTTGTTATTAGCTTAGTGGCTGGTGGTATTTTAATGATTGTTGCTGAGAAGTTTTCGAAACCAAGTACAGCAAGAACATTAGATGAAATCACATATAAACAAGCATTTACAATCGGAATGTTCCAATGTTTAGCGCTTTGGCCAGGCTTTTCTCGTTCTGGTTCTACAATAAGTGGTGGTTTATTAGCTCGCGTGTCACATACAGCGGCAGCTGAATATACATTTATTTTAGCAGTACCAATGATGGTAGCTGCAAGTGGCTTAGATTTAATTAAAAGCTGGGATATATTAAGTACGGCTGATATACCGTTATTTGCAACAGGATTTATTACTGCATTCGTTGTTGCGATGCTTGCAATTGTTTCATTCTTAAAATTATTATCTCGTGTAAAACTAACACCTTTCGCTTACTACCGTTTCATTTTAGCTGCGGTATTCTATTTCTTCATTATGTAATAAAAAAACTGCCGAGTTCGGCAGTTTTTTTATTTTACTACTTTTTCCATCATGCTTTCCATTACATGTTCCCATAGAGAAGTATCATCAGCTAATGTAGCACGGAAATTAGCGTACATTTCTTTTTGTTTCTCTTCGAATGTTGGATCTTCTTTTTCAGGCAATGTAGCACGCATTGAAGTTACTAACTCCTGTACTTTTGGAGCGCGTGGTCCCCAAACGGCTTGTTCATTTCCATCTTTATCAATGAAAATAAAGATTGGAATCGCACGTGCTGTTCCGTTTGTTAAATATTGATCCATTAATTCTAAGTTTTCATCGCGAATTAATAATGACATATCAATATTTGCAACTTCAGAAATTCGTTTCATAACAGGTACGCATAAAAGAGCATCACCACACCAATCAGCTGTTAATACGATAACACGCCAGCCATCATTTTGACGTTCTTCTAATACAGGAAGTAATTCATTTGGAATTAAAAAGTTATTGTAAATGTGCAGTAGCTCGTATTGATTTACTTTCATTTCATTCACATATGTATCAAAGGACATACCTTTATCAGCCCATTGTTGTAAGTTCATAAGTAACACCTCTTTAGTATGATTTGTTTTCATTGTACCAATTTTTATATAGAAAAGCTTGTATTCTTACTCTTTCTTGTCACTTAATAATTTACTTGATAAGAAAAAGAATAATACGATACATACTTCAGCAAGATTGGACAGTTGTACGCTCTCTATCCAATCATCGGCAATATGAATGACGAACCAATCTAGCGTAATTTCAATGATTGCAAAAAGAGTAATAGAAAGCCAATTGGGCATGTTTTTTGTCATTGGATATAGAATGACCTTGAAGAAAATGAAGAAAAAGAATGTAATAACGTCTAAGAAAGTGATTAATAAAAAAAATAGAAGTAAAGCAGTGCGCGAACTATACTCTATACCAGTTATATGAAAGATTCCTACATATACAAAAAATATAAATGCAAAAACTATAATGAGAAAAAGAATAACAAAACCAATAATTAAAGTCTTATCTTTTAGATTAAGATTAGAAAATTTGTCTTCTTCGTTCACTACTCCAACTCCTTTTTCTGGAAATTCAAATTTATTGTATCATGAAATATATATTAAAAAACTACGAATTGTGGGAAAATAAGGTGACAAAAAGTAAGATTTCATGTAAAATTATTAATAAGGTTTTTATTTAACTAAATGAAATAAAAGGGGCTGTCAAAGTTGTCTCAAAATCGAGAGCAATTAATGGAAGAACTATCGACAAATGTGTTTGCTATGTTCCGCACGTTGCGTAATGATATTGGAAAAATATTTGGTGGTTACATACCGTGGAATGAGTTCATCGTCCTTAGAATATTGAATCGTACGAATAAAGAAATGGTATCACGTGTAGCGAATGAGTTAAATGTGTCGAATAGTCATATTACAGCTGTTA
>NZ_BOQB01000050.1 GCF_018332475.1 Bacillus sanguinis
TATATTTCTGTTAAATTTATCCTATGGATAGAACAAGTTTAATTAAAGGTCATTTAGAAATGTGTGTATTATCTATTTTGTCGAAAAAGAAAAGTTATGGTTATGAGATTATGAAAGAACTTGAAGTAAACAATTTAAAATTGAAAGGAGTAGGAAGTATTTATCCCATTTTAACTAAGTTAAAAAATCAAGAATGGGTTAATACTTATCAAGAAGTAACAGACAGTGGTAAAGTTAGGATTTATTATGAAATTAATGAAAATGGGAAAATACGTCTTGAGAAGAAAATTAATGAGTGGTTAGAATTGCAATCGGATATTCAAATATTATTAAAAAGTGGTTTGAAAGGAGACCTTCTGAAATGAGGAATAGATTGATAGGTAAAGAAAAGAAATTTTTAACAGACGTACTTAAGGAATTAAAGCAATACGATATAAGTTTAGAAGAAAGGGATAATATTAAGCGACAAATATTAGAACATATTCAAGAATGTCGTGAACATGGTGAAGATAGTATAGATGATTTAGGTACACCTCAATTATTTGTTCAAGATTTTTTAGAAATAAATGAAATTGACTTACAAGTTAAAATGAAACAACTTCAAACTGAAAAGGGAAAATTCAACACATTTACGTTAAGTGGCATATTCATCGCAGTTATTACTTACCTCATCTCGCAAACTATATTTTCAATATTTTTAACTGAATCATTTAATCTCACTAATAGTAAAAATGCATTTCAGTATAATCTTTTATATCGCATATCAGAGAATCAATGGTGGAACGCATTATTAATAATGACTAGTTTGACGCTTTCTGTAGTGGTATTTATTAGCTTAGTAAGTTATAAAAAAAGAAAGCATCTAAAGTATAATGAAGAATTCAATCTATAAACTGTCTCTAATTTGTATTCTTTGTAATGTATTAATATTATGTACCACACCTCCAAAAGTTTACGCTCAGCAAAGTGTTAAAGTTACATTAAATAAGTATATTGAAAAATTTATAAAGGAACAGAATATTCCAGGAGCTGCTGTTGCAATTGTACATAATAAAGAAGTATTCTTCAAAAAAACGATGGGGGTTACTGGAGAATCTGAAAAAAGGGTAACCAGTAAAACGCCATTTGCAATCGGCTCAATAAGTAAATCTTTAACAGCTTTAGCTATAGTGAAATTAATAGAAGATAAAAAAATAAAATTAAAGGATCCAGTTCAACGATATCTCCCTTGGTTTAAACTAAAAAATCCTCAAATATCCTCAACTATAACAATCCAACATCTACTAACTCATACAAGCGGAATCAACACATATGAGGGCTTAGCATTATCAGATAAGCAATCCAAAAGTTCTACAACATTAAAAGAAAATGTAATGAAACTTTCAAATGTAAAAGTAACTGCTCCACCAGGTGAAAAATATCAATATAGTAATGCAAATTATATTGTTTTAGGCGCACTTATTGAAGAAATTACAAATGAAACATATTCTTCATATATGGAAAAGGAGATTTTTCAGTCATTAAATATGAATGGCGCGGCAGCAAGTAAAGAATTTGCGTATGAAAAAGGTTATTTATCAGGTTATCAGTCTTGGTTTGGCATTCCAAGAAAAAGTATAGTATCCTATGATAATACTGGGGCACCATATGGCTATATTACTGCAAATTTAGAAGATATGATTCAATATATTATGTTTTTGAATCACCCAGAGGATGCTCAATTATTGAAGCAAGAAAACATGGATCTTTATCTATCACCACTTTATAAAATAAATTCAGAAAAAAGTTATGGTTTTGGATTAAGAACAACAAATATAAATGAAAGTGAAACGATGATTTGGCATTCAGGATCAACACCCGATGCTCGTGCAGAATTATTTACTTTAAACAAAAGTGGCTGGGGTGGTGTGATTTTAACGAATAAAAATCATGTATTAGAAGAAACAGCACTATCAGTACTGAAAAATGGGGTTATTAGTATTTTGAATGGAGAAGAACCGGTTGATATCCCTAAAAACATACCATTAACACAAATTATTTTGTTGATAGTTACATTCATACTTTTCATAATATCAATTATGTTAATTAAAAAGTATAAATATATAAAAACTGTAAAAAAACTAATTTGGTTATTCATAGGGAGTCTATCCCTACTAATATCTATTGTTTTCATCCCACTGCTTACGTATAGTACAAGTTCACCATGGCGTACGATTAGAATATTTGCGCCAGACGTAGCTTTATTTACAAGTATTATTGTAACTTTATTAGCTGTGAACGGACTAATATCAATTCTTATAGCCTTAAGAAGGAAGTAAGTATAAGGGGAAAGAATTAAAGAAATATAATTTAAGTGTTATAAACAGTTGACTCTCACACGATGTCATTGTTTAAGATAAAATTGAGCTTCGAAGTAGATGTAATTTATAGGAGGAAATCATGTTTAAAATAGGAGACTTTTCAAAATTATCTTCAATTAGTATTCGGATGTTGAGACACTACGATAAAGTGGAATTATTACAACCAATAAAAGTCGATGAACAAAGTGGATACCGATACTATTCAGCAGCCCAATTAAAGAAAGTAAATCAAATTCAAACGTTAAAAGATATGGAATTTAATATCGCTACCATTAAAGAAATAATAGAATGCGATAATATAGATGGTATTAAGGAGCAATTTTTAAATCGTAGTGCTCAAATTAAAGAAGACATGACTAACCTCCAAAAACAATTACGTCTCCTCGAAGATTCAATGAAAACGATGAGAGAGGATGTTGTTGAGATGAATTACCACGTTTCAATAAAAGAAATTCCAGAAAGAAATGTAGCTAGTGTTAGAAAGATTATTCCATCGTATAATTGTGAAGGCGATTTATGGAGTATATTGATGCGAGAAATTCATATTAAAAATATTAGTATGGCCCATCCGAGTTATAGTATCGCTGTCTTCCATGATCAAGAATACAAAGAAAATGATGTAGATGTAGAAATACAGCTAAATATCTTAGGAAAGCATGAAAATACAAAAGATGTTCATTTTCAAAAAATAGAGCCAATCAAAGTAGCTTCTGTAACAGTAAGCGGAAGTTATGAACAAATGACAAACGTAAATGAAGCAGCCGCAAAATGGATTGAGGCAGAAGGTTACGAATTAGCAGGACCGATGTTTAATATTTATCATGTGAGCCCAGCGATGGAATCGGATCCTAATAAGTGGGTTACAGAAGTTTGTTATCCATTTAAATGAGGATAAAGAAAAAAGGCATTATAATATGCCTTTTTTCTTTATAAATATATCCATAAATATCAAGACAAGTTACGACTGCCAAAAAACGAATATATATTTACTTATAAAAGCAGCGAAAGAACATGTTCTATGTTTAAAAGACTGTTTTCTTATTGGCGATACAGGGAGTACGGATATGATTGCAGCTCTGAAAGGGCGAATATGAAAAAGATTTTGGTACGAACAGGATGGGGAGAAAGCTCATTTACAAAGTATAGAAATTCTTGGATAGAAACGGTGCCAAATTATATAGCGGAAAATTTAATTGATACCATGTGTTGGATTGAAGAGAAATTATAAACATAATAAAATTATAGATAACTGGTTTGTGAGATGGTTAATCTAGGAGGGGGAAATATTGATACATATAGATAAGAATGTACGAACATCTGGTGCGTACGTGATATATAAGAATTTATTTGTTTTTCAAGTTGGCCCAACGAGTAAAGGTGATACATTAGGTGTAGTAAGGCTCGGAGGACATAAAGAATCCGATGAAACAGCAGTAGAAACCGCTAAAAGAGAAGTGAAAGAAGAAGCTTCTATCGATACTACTATATTGAATTCACCAACTACATATTATAAAGAGAATTGGAATGCACAATCAAAGGAAATAAAAGTAGAAAATGAAGTCAATCCAATATTAATTATTGATAGTCCAGATGAAAGTTTATCTGAACATGGAAAAACAGTTAGTATTGTGTTGGATAGTATGTGTACAGGACATTTAGAATATACAGTAAGAAATAAACTATAAAATTATTATGTAAATTAAGTGCGGTATAGAATAGGGTTTTCTTGTAATCTTTATTTTATTATATTTTAATTAAATAATTTCAAACTTACTATTATTGTTATTATGTATAATAGTAATTAAGAATATTTTGGTAGTTATTGAATGTAATTAAAGGCGGTTATTTGGAAGAAGTGATGTTTTTTGAACAAACAGAAGAAAACAAAATATGTAAAAAAGCTTTACATAAAGAAAAAAGTAAAAGATATCACCTGTTCTAGCGTTTTATAAGGCTTGGCTTGCATATTTAGAATAAATAATTGATGACCCATTTTCATTAAGAATCTATAGAATATATAAGCATCAACAAAGGGGAAAGTATAAAGTGAACGAATTAGAGTACAAAAACTTTTATGATAATTGCCATAAAATCATAATGTGTTTTATTGTAAAAGCTGCTTTTCATTTAAGGAAAAACAGCTTTTTTGTAAGGAAACAATGCAGTGAAAACTTGAAAATAAAAGTAATTGGAGCTAACTTATTCATACTAAAGTTGTAGTTTTTATTTGAAAAATCCGTCCTTCCGTTTGATTTTATCTATTTATAATTGTAATACAATAAAAATAGATAATAAAAAACAAGGGGGAGTGTAACGTGATTACACATATATCAGATATAAAATTACAAACGGTTTCCATAGAAGGGGTAAAACAAGTTTATAAGGACATATTATCTTTTCCAATAAAAAAAGAAATGACATCATTTATTCAATTTGAAGTAACACCGTACACTACAATTAGTTTTCAAGAAGTATATGAACCAATTGCTCCTACACATTTTGCTTTTGAGATTCCATATTCAAAATTTCATGAAACTGCAAGATGGCTTGAAGAGTCTGGATTACTCATTGTGAAATGGAAAGATGGTCATACAATTGATGAAGAGAGCGGTCGATTCAACTTATATTTCAGAGATGGCGATGGAAATCTTCTCGAAATTATCGCGCATAGTTATGTTAAAGAAGATGTATTAGTTCCGCATTCCCTTTTAAATATTTTATATGTAAGGGAGATCGGTCTTCCCGTTAAAAGTGTACCTGTATTTACGGAATGGTTAAAATCAAATCTTAATATGAAAACGATGGAAGACGGGGACATTTTCAACTTTGTAGTTGGTGGCACTGCATATGTTGTTGCGACTTGGTGGCAGCGATCTTGGATTCCAATTGCGATGAAAGCTTTACCACCGAAAGTACATGTTTCTTTCGGAACACCAGACGTCGCATTTTTACAGCGAATCCAAAATAACTTTAAGAAAAATAGTGTACCATTTGAATGTAAACGTAATGAAGTATCATTTATTGAGCAAGGATATACATTTTCAATTGTGCATACATCAGAGTTTCATTCTGATATTCCTAAACAATTAAACTTACCGCTTTCTATTTAATGATGGAAAGCGGTAAGTTTTTCATATTTTCATGGAGAAGGGTTTCAGCCTAATTACAATGAATTTATAGAGGAGTATATATTATTGAAGCGGTATTTATAAGTAATAAAAACGTTGTTCAGTAGCTAATTAATAAACACTGTTGTTTAACCAAAGTTTTCTTGTAGTTAAACAACAGTGTTTTTAAATATTGATATAGATATACTTATTTTCAATCTTTATCCTATAAAGGTTCATTATCCGTACTTGTTCCTCAGTTAATTCTTCTTTATCCCAATACATATGCATTAAGCTATATTCAAAAACCTCCTTTAATTTAATAAATAATGGAAACTTGTCTATCATCTCTTTAGGTAGTTCATTTTCCTTTTGATATCCTTCGAATAGTGCTTTTGTAATAGAATGCTCATAGTCAATGATATTCCCATTTCCAGCAAATGAATATTCCATCGCACTATAAATAGGAACGGCTAAATCGAATAGGTAAAAATGTTTTTCGCAATCTTGAAAATCAATCATTGTTATGGTTGAATTGTTTTCAACTAAAATATTTTCTAACCATAAATCTCCGTGAATTAAGCCGTAATTTGAAGTGGATTTTTGTAGCTCTTTCATTATAACTTCCTTTCAAAACTTATATTTTTTAACTAGAGAATTAAAAGAATCTTATTTTACAAAATTCGAGTTTAATTTTTGAAATCCTTTAAAATGAAATATGATATAAATTGTCTTTTAATAATTAGTTAAGTGTTGCCAGCATATTAATTAAGGCTAAATTGAAAAATGAATAGAAGGTATGTCAAAATAAGATAGATGAAAAAATAAAATCAATACTTATATATAAATTTTAAAGATATTACAGAAAGTCTTATGTAATAAAACACAAGAAATATCAAAAGAAAGAAACGTATTTTTCCTATACTTTTAAATAAGGAGTGAAGGAAATGAATGAACATATACAGCAGATGATTGACTGGATTGAGGTCAATTTAAAAAAGGAATTTTCATTAGATGAATTGTCCCTTTATATGGGGTATTCTCCTTATTACTGTTCTTTTAAATTTCATCAAGTAACGGGTTTCAGTATTAGGCGATATATTCTTCTTAGAAGGTTGTATTTATCTACAGAAGATTTAAAGAATGGTAGGAAGATAATAGATATCGCATTGGATTACAATTATTCTTCTCAAGAGGCTTATAGTAGAGCTTTCAAAAATGTTTTTGGAATGAATCCAAGAGAATACCAACTTAGCAAAATGCCTATTCAATCATTTGTTAAACTCAATATAAATAAGGAAGGAGAGTTTAATATGAATATTTCTAGAAAAATAGAGGTTGAGCAATTACGAAATGCGAAGAGTGAGCTGTTTGATAAAGATGTATTAAACATATTAAATGGTCAAATGATGTATGAAGAATTTAAAAATGAAAAGCTAATGGGTGATTCTGATTATGCACCATTTAATGAAGCGATGTGTGTGAACCCCGTTACTAAACAAGTTTTTAATGAAGTATTTATTAAAACAAGAGCAGAAGGACATAACAGCTCAGTAGAAAGTTATACAAAAAAGGTTATAGATCCGTTAGAAAAACTTTTTACGAAAAAGTATAAATGTATTGTTTTATGGTTTGGTGAAGATATGTTTTGCCAAATGAACCTACTTACGATACTTTCTTACCTTGAACATTCGTCTTATGAAGGGAAGGTATATTTAAATAGCTTCAGAGAAGATGAATTTAAAGTAAATCAAATTGAACTTGAATTAGGAAATTATTCTTCTGTATATAATGAAGTATTAGTAAACCATAAAAAGACTTTCTACAAGGTACCACCTGTCATGTATCAGTCTATAGACTTATATTTAGAAATGCTAAAACAAGATAATACTGTAATGAAATTTATCTCCAAAAATAAAGATTTATCAAATCAAGAATTATTAATAAAGTTGTTTCAACTTTTTCCAACAATCGGATATGGAGATTCTCAGTACATAGAATTGATAAATAAAATAAAGAAGGAAGCTGAACCTAAAATATAGGAACAGCTTCCTTCTTACAATTGTTCAAGTAACGCTAATTCGCCCTCTACAAATAACATTAGTTCTTTAATTATTTCGCCAGAAAAATCAAAACGAATGCCTGCAGCTTCATATACTTCAGTTAAAGATTTAGAGCTACCTAATGATAAAGCTTTTTTATAATTTTCTAGTGCTTGTTTAGGATTTTCTTTATATTGTTTATACATTTGCAACGCACCAAGTTGTGCGATAGCATATTCGATGTAATAGAACGGTATTTCGAATATGTGTAATACAGGTAACCAACCAGTTGCGATCCAATTTTCATACCCTTCAATATTTACGACGCCTGATTGGTAAGTGTTATGTAATTCTAAATACTTTTTGTTTCTTTCCTTAGCAGTATGATTAGGATTTTCATACATCCAATGCTGGAATTGATCAACGATAAGCATAGGTGGTAAATACTTAACAATACCTTTAAAGAAATCTAATTTTGCTTTTATAAATTCTTCTCTATTCCCATAAAAAGTATCCCAATACTCCATCGAAAATAATTCCATTGTCATGCTAGCGAGTTCTGCTGATTCTGAAGGGATTTCTAAATATTTTTGAAGTTCTAACTGCTTCATACATTCATTATGAATACTATGGCCCATTTCATGGAGGAAAATAGTAACATCATAATGTGTATGATTGAGATTCATGAAAATGAAAGATAATTGAGATGCAGGTAAATATTCGCAAAATCCTCCTGGACCTTTTCCTTTACGACTTTCTAAATCTAAGCAATTATTTTTATGCATCCGGTCCAGTAATGTTGAAAATTCAGGATCTAGTTTGTGTAAAATATGAGAACTTTTTTCGATTAATTCACTCGCGTCTTCGATAGGTTTTAAGGCTTTTTGATTTGGAGCGGTTGCTTTTAGATCCCATGGACGAAGACTATCTACTTGAAGTTCAGATGTTTTCTCATTAAATATTTTATCGATAAGTGGTACTACGTATTTACGAATAGATTCAGCAAGTTCATAGCAATCATCAGGCGTATAATCAAAACGTTCATGTTTTTTAAACATATAATCACGATAATTATCTAATTGAATGTTTTTGGCCTTTTGGTGACGGATTGCGATTAATTCATTTAATATATGTTGTAATGTATCTTCAACAGATAAGAATGTTTCAGAAATGAGCGTTTTTGCTTTTTTTCGTATATCACGATCTGCATCTTGTAAGTAAGACTGTAGTTCAGTAATTGTCTTTTCTTCACCGTCCCATAGCGCGGTTAAACCACCTGTAATTTCGAAGTACTCGGTTACTAATTTGTCTTCGCTTATTTCTAAATCAATGTTCTTTTCACAAAATACTGTTTGCGCATTCTTTATTTTTTTATCTAGTAAGCTATACGTTTTTGGATCAAGTTCTATTCGAAAAGGGGACTCTAAATATTTATTATCAAATGAATTTTGATAACGTTTCAAAAGAGGTCGTACATATTGTTGATCATATTCAAAAGTATCTTTTATTTTTTTATTATCTGTACTACATTGAAAGGCGATATAGTGCGATGTTAATTTTTCTTCAATTTCCCAAATGACTGTAGATTGTTTTTTTAACCAGTTTTCAAGCTCTAGTTTTGAAGAAATCGCTTCATTTAATAAAGTAGAAAGAGCATTTTCTAATTCTAGAACGTTACTAATATCAATCGTATTTACACGTTGCAATATATATCCCTCACTTTTTATTTTCTTAAGGAAGTATTCTTCTTCTTTACTACAATCCCTTTTTTTCCTAAGAAGTTTGTGCCCACTACTCCAAGAACAATCAAAATTGTTCCGATGATGTGATAGTATGCGATTTGTTCATGTAAGAATACAACACCCGCGATAATTGTAATAAGTGTAGATAAGTTGCTGAAAACACTTATTTTAGCTGCTTCAATATAAGATAAGGAATAGTTTAATAGCAATGCCGTCAGCAAGGACGATAGTAATCCTAAATATAAAATAGAGATAAAAAATGTTCCATTCGTAAAAGGTTTAAAGTATACCGTTATTGTACCTTTACTTATATGGCTGGCGATTGCGATTAAATTAAAGCTAATAAAGCCGATTACTGTCATAGTGTAAGTTAAATCCATTAGTTTGAATTTCTTCGTCATTTTTCGAGCTAACACATTATAGAAAGCAGATGATAATGCCGATAGCAAAATAAGAATAACACCTATGAAACTAGTTTCATGAGTCCCTATACCATTCATGATAAATATATAAATGACACCGATGACAGAAATGAGTACAGATATTTTTTGCCATGTATTTGTATACTCTTTTAAAAAATAGGAAGCTAACATCATCGTAAATATAGGAATCGCCGCTTGTATAATTCCCGCCTCAGAGGAACTTGTATACACTAAGCCAAAAGCTTGAAAAGCAAAAAAAAGTGCTGGATAAAAAAACGCAATTGGTAAAAGTGAAAGTATGTTTTTTAATGATATATTTAACTTTACGGATCCAAAAATAATCGGAATATTTGCTGCTATGAAAGCAACTGTAAAACGATGAGCCAGAGTATCAAGAGGGCTTGTAATGGTTAGTGTTAGTTTCACGAATAAAAAGGAAAATCCAATAATAAATGAATAGAGTAAAGCTGATAAATATGCCTTTGTTGTAAGTTTCATAATTTCACCTCATAGTAATTGATTTTTTACTGGCCAGTATACGTACATATTAATCTTTCTGATTTAGTGCTACAATGTGAATAAATACAAACTGTACCGGTACAAAATAAGCGCAAGAGGTGTCATAATGTATAAGTATTTACATGTTTTAAATGATTTAGAAAACATGATTCAATATGGAGAGATAAAAGAAGGAAAGAAATTACCGTCTATACGGTCACTCGTTATGCAATATAAATGTAATAAGGCAACAGTTATACGTGCACTTCACGAATTAGAAAAGCGTCATATTATTTATTCCGTGCCTCAGAGTGGATACTACGTTGTTAAAAAATCAGGGAGTACCATTGAAAGTAACGAGATAATTGACTTTGCCTCTTCAGCACCAGATCCAGATGTTTTTCCATATTTAGATTTTCAACATTGTATTAATAAAGCCATTGATACATATAAAAATGACTTGTTCGTATATGGAACGCCGAAAGGTTTACCGTCTTTAATTCCGGTCATTCAAAAACAACTAGCAAATTATCAAGTCTTCACTAAAGAAGAAAATATTTTTATAACGTCAGGTGTACAACAAGCGCTAGCTATACTAACTTCTATACCATTTCCAAATGAGAATGAAACGATATTAATTGAACAGCCAACATATCATCTATATATTGAGTATCTAGAAATAAATAAAATTCCTGTAATCGGTATTAAACGTACGAATGAAGGTATTGACTTAAATGAATTGGAACGTATTTTTCGAACAGGTAAAATAAAATTCTTTTATACAATACCAAGATATCATCATCCGCTTGGAACTTCTTATTCAAAAGACGAGAAAGAAAAGATCGTGTTATTGGCTAAGAAATATAATGTATTTATAGTGGAAGATGATTATTTAGCAGATTTAGAAACAGATTCAAAAGCAGATCCGTTATATAACTTGGATAATTGTAATCATGTAATATATTTAAAAAGTTATTCGAAGATTATTTTTCCAGGTTTACGGGTTGGAGTTGCGGTCATTCCGCCATCCATTGCAAATGATTTCCATACATATAAAAAGATTTTAGATATTGATAGCCCAATGATATCTCAAGCTGCTTTAGAAATTTATATAAAGAGTGGCATGTTTGAACGTCATAAAAATAAAATTAAATCTTCCTATCACGATAGATCTAAAAAACTAGCAGAAACATTAGAAAAAGTGCAAAATGAAAATCCATCGTTATTTACATATAATAGACAAAACGCATTGGGAATACACACTTGTTTAGAAATACAGAAAAACATAGTTACAGAAACATTTATAAAAAAATTTAGAGAAAAACAAGTAAGTATCGATTCAGTTGATAGAAATTATTTAAATGATTTTCATAAAGAAAAATTACTAAAGTTAAACGTATCGAATGTAAAGGAAGATAGGATTGAAGAAGGTATTCGTAAAGTAATTGAGGAAATCAAACAAGTGGAACGTATAACCTTTCAATTTAAAAAAGAAAAAGATGAATAAGGAGGTTTGTTGTGAGACGCAAAATAATTCTCTTGTTTGTGTGTATCGTTATAATAATTGGAGCTTTAGTTGTGACTAAATATTATAAAAAAGATGACCAATGCATTGCGGTTGGTAAGTATTCAAGAGGTATTATCGTAGATCAAAATAACGAACCTATATCTAATGTGAAAATTTATGAAGATTCTATTGAAAGTAAGGAACGCAGTATTTCAAATGCACAAGGTGAATTTGAAATACTAAATGGAGTTTGTGGTGAGATTGTATTACAATTAGTTACTCCAGATGGTGAAACCTATACGAGGAAATATGATAGCAATCATATACCGGAAGTGATAGAACTGAGTTATAAAAAGTAAAAGAAAAGTGTTACGTTAATACTTTTTAGAGCACTCAATTGCTGAGTGCTCTTTTGTTTAGGACATAATTGTTTTAAATGGAAATAAACTACCAATAGATGATATCCTTAAAGTATAGCATTTATTTTGATTAGGAGGGTGATGGAGTCTATGGCCGTACGTATAGTCGATGATTTACAGCAATTATCGTTGTTACTAATGTTTTTTAGTACATTTATATTTTACAGATATTTAAAGAAAGTTAAACGAGATAGAAAATTGACTGGTTTTGAATGGACGATGTATTTTGTCACTCAATTTGCGACATTAGTTTGGGCAATTACTTATTTGATTAAACTCTTAGCTGAATCGTAATTTCTATTCATTTCATCTCGTTTCCTGTTATCTATTAGGGATATAAATATAGTCCGTATCTAAATCTATGACAACATCGCTCATGACGTCATCTCGTAGTAACTTTGGGATTTTTTCATAATGGTACCGTACACAAAATAAGCTTAGAAGATCTTTATTAGATAGCTCTTCATTTTTTACATTTAAATACATTAGTATTAACTCGTCAAGAGAACAGTTACGGCCAATGACATACTCATTAATTCTATATCCATCAAATTCAATTATCATGTTATCACTGTTGGGTGCTAGCCAACGTTATAGCTTAAATTTTAGTTGAATCTATTATACATTGTTTGAAATTTTGTGAGAATATATTTTTATAAAATGTGAGGGTTATAAATGGAACAAAATAAATTGGTTTTAGAAGGGCCAAGATGGCTTAAGTGGGAAACACGCGAAATTAAGTTTATACAGGATGATGAAATTATCGTTAAAACAATTGCAGGTGCAATAAGTATTGGAGCAGAGTTACCGCAGTATAAAGAATCGGATGGTTCAGATACAAATCCTATTTATCCAAGAAAAACTGGATATGAAAGTTATGGTGAAGTTGTTCGAGTTGGGAATAAAATAACAAATTTAAATGTAGGTGATAAAGTAGTTTCTTTTTATGGACATGAAACGATAGGAATAGTTAAGGGGGATAAAGTAATTCGAGTACCTAGTTATATAAAACCTAAAGTTGCTTTATTATCAATTCTTTCGTGTGATGCTGCTAAAGGGGTATTGAAATTAGACCCGCAACAGGATGAAAAAGTACTTATTTCTGGAATGGGAGTTATCGGTTTACTCACTTGTTATTTTCTTAAATATTATGTAGGTGTTGAGCATGTGGATGTTGTGGAGCCTAATAAAAATAGAAGAAAATTTGCAAAGAAGTTTGGTGCAAAAAACCTCTTCGATTCAGAAAAGCAAATAATAGAAACATATAATTACGGTTTGGAATGTTCTGCTACAAATAGAGGGTTTCACACATTGCAAAAGGCTATTAATAGTAATGGGGCAATATGTATTCTTTCTGATGGCAATATAGAAGACTTAACATTAACCGCCGACTTTTATCGAAAAGAATTGCAGATCATTGGTTCAAATGACGGATATGATTGTCAAAAACATGCAGATTGGTTTTTAATCAGATAGAAAGTACACCATGGATAGAAGAGATTTTTCAATATGAGATTCATTATACTGCACTTGAAAAATGTTTTGAGGAATTGAGTGAAGGGATAATTACTCCTTTAAAAGTATTTGTCTCATATGAATAAAATGATCAGGTACATATCACATAGCTCACGTATGTTTCATCATGAAAATGATAACAAAACGAGGGGTAACAACTATAGGGATTTTTTATAGGTGCAACGGTTGTTGTAAACAGAGAAGGTTTTTACTCTTTCATTATGTACAAATAGTATATTATCTTTCTCAATGTACATATTAAGTAAAGTGTTTAATATCATGTACATAAAAGGTGGGGGAATATGGATGAAAATAAGAAAAGTGAAGAATTGAGTAAATTTAAAAAACAATGGTTTAATGAAGATAATCAACCAGTAGCTGGTATAGAGTTAGCTTTACCACCTGATATAGGCAGCATGTTAGACTTGAAATCAGTTGATGATAAAAGTGAAAAAAGTAATAATGAATAAGTTTAATCTATGCATCCATTCGGGTGCTTTTTATTTTTTGTCAAACGTTATGGTTAATATTTAGAATAAATATTCAACCAATCTTTAAATTAGATATAGGCTTATTAATATGCTATATTCAATGGACC
>NZ_BOQB01000051.1 GCF_018332475.1 Bacillus sanguinis
TTTCTTATACATGTCGTAATTTATACTGAAGAAGTGGTTAATGATCTTATAAGAACACATATATGTAAGAAAAGATTGAGGAAGATTTTCTTACCATAAAAAAATGACCTAGTTCTACACTAGGTCATTTTTTATTAACGAGGGATAGATTGCATAACAGATTGTAACGTTACTCTTTCTTCTTCTGTTAATGGAAGAAGTGGTAAACGTACAGAACCTACATCTAATCCAACCATTTGTAACGCTGTTTTTACTGGCGTTGGACTTGGCGCCATAAATAATGAATCGGTTACTCTTACAAGTAATTGATGTAATTTTTGCGCCTTTTTAAATTCTCCTGCTTGGAATGCTGCAATCATTTCTTGCATTTCATTTCCAATCACATGAGATGCTACAGAAACGATACCTTTCGCTCCAACTGCCATAGCCGGTAACGTTAAACCGTCATCACCGCTGTATACTGCAAAGTCGTCCGCTGTTTTTTCAATGATTTCTGTCATTGTTAACACATCGCCGCCTGCATCTTTAATCGCAACAATGTTTTCTATTTCTGATAAACGAACAACTGTATCAACGGAGATTTGTACAATAGATCGTCCTGGAACGTTATATAGCATAACCGGAAGCAGCGTGCTTTCAGCGATTGCTTTAAAGTGCTGATACATTCCTTCTTGACTCGGTTTGTTATAATACGGTGCTACTAGCATAACTGCATCGACACCAACTTCTGTTGCCTTTTTAGTTAAGTCAATAGAAGCATGCGTATTATTGCTACCTGTTCCAGCGATTACG
Organism: Bacillus sanguinis; assembly: GCF_018332475.1. Taxonomy (GTDB): domain Bacteria; phylum Bacillota; class Bacilli; order Bacillales; family Bacillaceae_G; genus Bacillus_A; species Bacillus_A sanguinis. The sequence goes on from NZ_BOQB01000051.1 coordinate 793, forward strand.
GGCACCCTTTTATCGACAACAGATACGACATGGCGATATAACGCTACTTTTTCTTCTGAAGTTAATGTAGGAGATTCTCCTGTCGTTCCTCCTACCACGATTGCTGTTGTACCGTTATCTATTAAATAATTTACCAATTTCGTTGTCTTTGCAAAATCGATATTTCCGTTTTTATCAAACGGAGTTACCATCGCGGTTGCAATTGTCCCAAAATCTATCATGGTCTCACTCCTTATTGTTCCAGTTGCTTTTCTTTTGAAAGCTCAAACGCACTATGTAATGCATTTACAGCCTCCACTAAATCAGTTTCTTTTACAAGAACCCAAATTGTCGTATGGCTATCTGCCGATTGCAGAATTTGAATACCTTTTTCCGCTAAAGCTGTAACGATTTTCGCAGTAACCCCTGGGTATCCTGCCATTCCAGCTCCTACAATAGATACTTTTGCACAATGCTCTGTCACAATTGGCTCATATCCAAGGTTTTTTAATAATTCAACTGCACGACTTGATACACTATCACTCACTGTATAAGCTACCCCAGTAGGTGAAATGTTAATTAAATCGACACTGATTCCTTCATTCGCCATTTCTTTAAACACATGCTGCTGCAAATCATATGCTGTTTCTTTTGCAAGCACTTTAATTTGCGTCACATTTGACACATGAGCGATACCTGTAACAGGACGTTCTTCTACATCACGGCCTTTTGTAGCACCGTCCGATGCTGAAATAAGCGTACCTTCACTATCAGAATACGTAGAACGCACACGAAGTGGTACTTTGGCATGCATCGCAATTTCAACTGCACGTGGATGAACGACTTTTGCACCTTGGTAAGCCATGTTACAAATTTCGTTATACGTTACTGTTTGAAGATGACGTGCATCTTTTACAATGCGAGGATCCGCAGTCATAACACCCTCTACATCTGTGAAGATATCGATATATTCAGCATGAAGCGCAACACCTAACGCTGAAGCTGAAGTATCACTACCTCCGCGTCCAAGTGTTGTCGTATCACCTTTTTTCGTTTGCCCTTGGAATCCTGTAACGACGATTACATCTATATTTTCTAATTCTTCATGTATACGATCGCAATTCATTTCAATAATCTTAGCATTTGTAAAATCATCATTTGTTACAAAACCAGCTTGTGCACCATTTAGCGCTGCTGCTTTTATACCGTTCTCATTTAACATGTTAGAGAAGACGATTGCTGAGATTAACTCTCCGCATGATAATAATAAATCTTGCTCACGATTAGAAATGTGAGATTCCTCTTGATTTACAAGACTTAACAAAGTATCAGTTGCATATGGTTCACCTTTACGGCCCATAGCAGATACGACAGTAACTACTTTATAACCCGCATCTAGCGATTTTTTTATATGATGAAGCGCATGCTTACGTCCATTTTCATCACGTACGGATGTGCCACCAAATTTTTGAACAATAATTTTCATATTTTACACCTTCTCTTAGCCGTTTACACTAATTGTAATTTTACTAAGCGCTCTGCAATTTGAACAGAATTCCATGCAGCGCCTTTTAATAAGTTATCAGATACGACCCAAAGATGGAATCCTTTATCGTTATTTAAATCTTTACGGATTCTTCCAACGAATACTTCGTTTTTACCTACTGCAGTAGCTGGCATTGGATATAACTGCTCTTCTGGGTTATCCTGCAGAACGATACCTTCCGCATTTGCAAGTAAGCTCTTGAATTCTTCTACTGTTACGCCTTCTTTTTCTACTTCAATGTAAACAGACTCAGAGTGACCTGATACAACTGGTAAACGTACACATGTTGCCGCTACTTCTAATTCAGGCATATGCATAATTTTTTTCGTTTCATTAATCATTTTCATTTCTTCAAACGTAAATCCATTATCTTGGAATTTATCAATCTGTGGAATCGCGTTGAAAGCAATTTGGAAATGTTTCTTATCACCTGATACAGGTAAAACATTCGCCTTCACTTCTTCACCATTCAAGATTGCTTGTGATTGTTCATGAAGTTCTTCAATCGCTGCCGCACCAGCACCTGATACAGCTTGATATGTGGAAACGATTACTCGTTTTAAACCATATTGCTGACGAACTGGCTCAAGAGCTACTACCATTTGAATTGTAGAACAGTTTGGATTTGCAATAATACCATTATGTTCTTTTAAGTCGTTTTCATTTACTTCAGGTACAACAAGTGGCACGTTTTCTGTCATACGGAATGCACTTGTATTATCAACAACAATCGCACCGCGCTTTGCTGCTTCTGGCGCTAATTGTTTTGATACAGATCCACCAGCACTAAATAGTGCGATATCTACTCCTTCAAAACTTTCAGGAGTTGCCTCTTGAACTGTAAATTCTTCGCCTTTAAATACAAGTTTCTTACCTGCAGATCGTTTAGATGAAAGTAACGTTAACTTCCCGATTGGAAATTCTCGTTTCTCTAAAGTATTTAACATTTGTTCACCAACTGCGCCGGTTGCTCCAACTACAGCGACATGAAAAGTTTTTTGCTTTTCCATCACTATGCCCCTTTCTAGATACCAATCCTTCTATAACTTAGAATCAGAAGGAGTATACAATACCCCTTCTAATCTTAATAACGTTAATTTTATCATATTCTACAGTAAGAATGATGGTTTCATCAAAAATTGTCCGTTTTTTTTCGTTTTTTAATTCATATATCTGAATTTTTCTACGACAACCGGTTGCAATTGCTTCCCTTGCAGCGCTTCTAATACTGTATCTTCCAGTAACTCCATACGAGCTACCATTGAGTTCGGTTTTTTCTCTGGCGCATCTTGACCGAATGGGACGAAGTAGATGTTTTTTGTTGCCATTAGGCGCATGAGATTCACCCCATTAAGTCCTAAAGCATCATTCGTCGAAACAGCTAATACGACAGGCTTGCCATTTCTTAACGTTGCTTTCGCTGCCATTAGTACTGGAGAGTCTGTCATTGCATTTGCAAATTTACTCATAGAATTTCCTGTTAGTGGTGCAATTACCATGCAATCTAGTGGAATTTTAGGTCCTAGTGGTTCTGCGCCAACGATGGAATTAATTGCTTTAAAGCCTGTTACTTCTTCAATCTTTTTAATCCACTCTGCTCCTTCTCCAAACCTCGTATTTGTTGATTGAACAGTGTAAGAAACAACGGGACGTACTTCTGCGCCCTCAGCAATTAACTTTTCTAAATGAGGCATTACTTCTTCGTACGTACAATGTGAACCAGTAAAACCAAACCCTATTCTTTTCCCTTTTAAATTCATTCCCCATTCTCCTTTCTTGCTATTACGTCTTCTGCCAGTAACTGAGAAAGAACATTCGCTAAAATTTGTCCGGCTGTTTTTGGAGCAACAATACCTGGTAACCCAGGTGCTAACAGTGCTTTTACTCCTCTTTTCTCTGCGTATCTAAAGTCGGTACCGCCTGGTTTAGAAGCTAAATCAATTACTAACGTATGAGCTGGCATTTTTGAAATGACATTGGCTGTCACGACGAGATGCGGAATTGTATTAATGACAATATCGATATTTCCTACTTCTTTCTCTATGTTTTGCATATGAAAAGGAGAAAACATCATTTCTGTAATACGTGCAATATGTTCCGATCGCCTTGCTCCAACTTTGACATGGGCTCCTAATGATTGAAATGCTCTGGCAACACTCATCCCTGTTCTACCAAACCCTAAAACCATTACATTAGAACCATGAATCGTATAGTCGGTATGTTGAATTACCATCATTAATGTACCTTCTACAGTTGGAATAGAATTGTAGATTGCCACATCATCACGATCAAATAATTTAATAAGTTTGCGGTTTGTAGTAGATACGAGATTTTCCAAGTAAGGCGTACCAATACCTGAATATATAGTAAAATGTTCTGGTGTCTTTTCAATTTGTTCTTTCGTTATAGAAACTTTTTCGTTTGAAAAAATAGTATCTACTTCTCCCTTGGCATTTGTACCTGCAACTGGCAAAATGATTGCATCTACAGAAGTGAAATCTAAATTTTGTATACTTTCTTTTGCTGCCCCTGTGAAGCCATGATCTAACTGATCAAACCCTATCAATGAAAGTTTCGCATCCAATTCAACTAGCTTGCGAATTACTTCTAGCTGTCTTGCATCTCCTCCTATGACAGCAATATGCATCTCAGTCAACATTCCCTAATTCACCTTCTTTTTCTGTCATTTATAAGAAAAGTGCCTACTTTTTCTTTTTCCTCCACATCATATGTAATGTACGAGTTTTAGGTGATTGAAAAACAAAAAGCACGTATGATTTCCCCAGCTCTTTGTATGCAAAAAGACCCCGGCTCAAAATCTCAATTAATATAAACTAATACTCAGAATAGAATGAACAAAAAAAGATGACCAAAATGGCCATCTTTCACTTCGAATTTGAACGATCCGTAATATCACAAAGGATCATATCATGCCCTACTTTTTTAATTTGGCTCCACCCTACTCTTATTTCTTGTGGTTCCTTTTTAAAACCTCCCCATTTCCCAATAGGTATGATAACAGCCTGTATTTGGCCATCCTTCTCATCAATCTCTAAATCCACATATCCTAAAACCCCCATTTTTTCGGCTCTTTCTAAATTTACAATCTCTTTACCGCTTAATTCACTTAATCGCATACGCTCTCCCCCTAACAAATTATCCATTTATGTTATCCATAATTAGTACCTATTCTGTACATCAAAAAAAAATAACCGTATCTCATTTAAAAGAGATACGATTATTTTTACATACTTCATATAAAACAATTATAGTTTTATTCCTTTTGGAAGTTTTCCATCTGGACTAATTAATGCTGCAGAGAATTCATCTGTAAACATGTTACGAATTAACCCATCTACATTTTCTTTTGTTACAGTATTTACACTTTCAATAATTTCATCAAGTGAACGGTGCTTACGAAGAAGCAATTCATTTTTACCATTACGGCTCATACGACTATTCGTACTTTCTAAACTTAACATTAAGTTTCCTTTTAATTGCTCTTTACTATTAATAAGCTCTTTTTCTGTAATACCTGTATTTTTCAATGTTTCTAATGTTTCTTGCATTGTTTCATACAGTGTATCTAATTGTTGGCTACCTGTTCCACCATACAGTGTTAACATACCTGTATCTTCATAAGAAGAATGGTAAGAAAATACTGAGTAAGCTAACCCGCGTTGCTCACGTACTTCTTGGAATAAACGGCTACTCATACTACCGCCTAAAACGTTATTTAATACAATTAAGTTATAAATATCTTCGTGCCCCATTTGTAAGCCTTTATATCCTAAACATAAATGAGCTTGTTCTGTTTCCTTTTTACGTGCTACCTTATTAAAATGGAAAATTGGGCTATGTACTTGTTCACGGTTTGTTGTTCCTTCATAACTACCGAAATATTGCTCTACCGTTTGTAAGAAGGCTTCATCAATATTTCCTGCAACTGAAACGACTACATTTTCAGGTGTGTAATGATCCTTAATATATTGGCGTAGCGTATCACCTGTAAACGTATCAAGTGTTTCTTCTGTTCCTAAAATAGGATATCCAAGCGGATGCGTTTCATATGTTGCTTTCGTTAACATATCATGCACAATATCATCTGGAGCATCTTCGTACATTTTAATTTCTTCACATACGACATTCTTCTCTTTTTTCAATTCTTCTTCATCAAATGTTGAATTAAAGAACATGTCTGCTAATACATCTAAAGCATATTTAGCATGCTCATCTAGCACTTTTGCATAGTAACAAGTGTATTCTTTTGAAGTAAAAGCATTCACTTGCCCACCAATGCTATCAAATGATTCTGCAATTTCACGTGCACTACGTGTTTCTGTCCCCTTAAAGAACATATGCTCTAAAAAGTGAGAAATCCCGTTATTTTTTTCATTTTCATTTCTTGATCCTGCATGGATCCAAATACCAATCGCAACCGATCTTACAGTTGGTATATTCTCCATAACTATTCTTACACCATTTTTACAAGTATATTTTTTAATCAAAAACTTTCCTCCTACTGCCAGTTTCTCTAAATAAGTGCTATTATTTAATGATAACAAGTTTAAGGATGAATGTCATGCAAATGTATTTAATCCACACGTTTTTCATCCAGTAATTCTGTTATATTCCCTACTTTATATCCTAGTTCCTTCAATTTTGTAATCATTGTATCTAATGCTTCTGCCGTTGACGAAGTAGGATGCATTAATACGATAGCACCTGGGTGTATTTTTCTCATTACTCTCTGCAATAGTACATCTGGCTCAGGTCGCTTCCAATCGATTGTATCGACAGTCCACATAATCGTTCCCATTTGGAAATCATCAGCGATTTTCACGACTTCATCCCGAAAACTTCCACTCGGCGGGGCAAACCATCTCACCTTTTGATTCGTAGCAGCTTCAATCATTCGATTTGTTTTTTGTAACTGCTCTCGTATTTCATCAGACGATAGCGTTTTCATATTAGGGTGCGTATAAGAATGATTTCCGACTTCTTGATTTGCATCGACAATCATTTTTGCAAATCGTAAATTTTCTTTCACCCAACGTCCTTCTAAAAAGAAAGTCGCCTTCACATCATGCTTTTTCAATATCTCTAATATACGAGGCAAGTACTCGTTTCCCCATGCCACATTTATTGTTAATCCCACCATCTTTTTATTCGGATGCCCCCTATAAATTGGAGCGGGTGATAAATCTTCTAAGTGGACACTCGGTGATACTTCCTTGAATTCAAGATGTTTTTGATCAAATTCCTTTAGCTTCTTCATATTGTTATAGGATGCTTCAATATCAACTTGTCTTCCATTATATCCTGGTGTTGCTTTCCATATCTTATCAATCATCGCATTTTGAGGTGCAATCTCATATTGTTTTGCATGCTTTTGAATTTCTTCATATAAGTTATCCTGTGCAAAAACGGAATAAGAGCCTACACTGACATATAATAAGAATATACATATGCATGCCAATATACGAGCTTTCATATAAACCCTCCCATTAACTATATACAAACCATTTTTCTTCTTATCTTTGTTAATTTGAGCGTTATAATGAAAACTATACCTATGCTGACATAAAAATATATATAAATCATATTTTTACATAACAAAAAAAGCCAGTTAAACTGGCTTTTGCTT
>NZ_BOQB01000052.1 GCF_018332475.1 Bacillus sanguinis
ATATTCTCAACGGAAATAGATTTGTCCCATTCCATCTTTGTTAGCCCATATTGGTGCTTTCACACTATCAATCCCTATCATTTTAAAAATAAAGAAGTGATGTTCAGCTTTTATCTTAAAATTTAACGGCTGATTATGATCCACGCGCCCTTTAGTATATTCATATTTCCATCCATCCATATTCTGCTCTTTCATTTTCTTCTCTATATCAGGAATTAGATTTACGTTTTTTCCTTCATATGTGTACTGAAAACCACCTGTTTGTTCTGCTAACTCTACTGTACTAGAAGCAAAATCATGTGCTTTTACTAACTGCATTCCATACAGTACACCTTCTGGTATAAGAGTTATCAATAATAAAGAAAGCGTTAGAAAAAGCGCTGTTGTTACTGTATTTTGCATTTCTTACACACCTACTTTTTCTTATTTATTTCACGTTTCCTCCAGCTTTCTTGTTGTCAGAATCTGCTTCATAAATAAATATGTGTCTTGCGTTACTCTTAATGTTACCTTTCTTTTCATCAAATTGTTTCGTATAACTAGCAGCTTCCGCTTCTCCTTCAACCGCAATCATTGCAGGTTGCTCTTGTACAGCATGTACAGAAAACTCTCGTTTTGATGCAGGATCCTTAAATGTTGCATTTTGTTTATAAGACTTTTCAAATTCTTTCTTTGCGATACCTGGTTCAATAGCAATTTCTTCTTGCGCTCGTAAAACACCTACTTTTACGGCTTTATCCATTGCTGTACTTCCAGCGCGTTCTGATGCAGACTTATTATCTGTGTGTGTTGTATCTCCAATAATCATATCTGTCATTAAGAATAAACAGCCAACAAATAATAATATTGAGGCGGCCCCTATAATAAATTTTTGCATCTTTCTTCACCCCTCCTTAATTTTCAGACTTCCGAAATCGAAATCCACTTAAAATGGAACTTTTCTTTTGATTCAACAATTGGTTTGGCAGTAATAACTCTGCTATTTCCTTCATTATTCCTTCAAGCTCTTTATAATAGTTCCGACTAGATAGTAACGTACTACTTTTTAATTGAGATTCAAATACATCCTCTATCTCATATGGTGCTAAAGCAGTTAATACCTTATCGCCAAAACATTCTTCTACTACTTCATGCTTTAAAAGTGCAGTAGAAAACTTATTCCCAATAATTCTCGTTTTCTCTAAAACTAAGTAAGAAACAAGTTTTCTCTCCTTTTGTGTAAGAGGATGCGCTATCTTTAACAATTGATGCAGATCTGGTTCTGCTACAAAGAAAATAAAATCTGCCATTTCACATATTTCATGGTATAAATCTTTATCCCAATCGTACCCCGCATCAATAATAGATATAGGCGCTTCTTGGTTAGCCAATAATACCTTAATAAAATGGTCAAAGTCCTGCTCTGTTTCGTTTTTCAGCTCTTGGTCCACTATAGGATTCTTTACGATATAATTTATTCTTCCTTGCTTCCATTTTGGAATTGATAATATATCAGATTCCTTCTGTAGCATCTCCTTATATCGCTGTAACATAAATTCACTACGATAGTTTTCTGGTGCTTCTGTATATCCCTTTAATAAAGGATACGTATATCCATCATCATATAGATTCTCTATATAGTTCACATCAATCTGTAGTTCATTTAAGTAAGCAGCTAAAAGATGTGAAACAAAAGTTGCACCACTTCTTTTGTTCATGCTGGCCACAACAATTGTTCTTCTCGGAATAGCAATACCTATTTGTTTTTCATATACCGGCTCAAAAGCCAATTTATATTGTTTTTTTATAATAGGTGCTTTTTGTGACTCACCTGGAACAGACTTACGCTTTTGATTGTTTTTAAATAGTTTCTTGGAGTTAGAGGAAGCTTCATTGTTGCCACCTTCCTCTAATTCACTTGATACTTCCTCTTCTTCCTCATCAACAGGAACTTCGGGTAACTTTGTTTGTTGTGGTGCCTGACTTGCGCCTACAATTTCTGCTACATTTTTAATATCCGACTCCTGTAGCAGCTGCGGGATAACTTTATTATCAATATCAATTCTACGAGAGTTAAAAATGTCATAGATACCTAGATAAATCAGTTTCGCCAAAAACTCATCATCATTTTCACGCTCTGTAAATACCACAATACGAATATCTCGATTAAAGCGAATATCTCTTAGTTTCTGTAAGATAATCAATTCACGTTTCTCTTCATGTCCCGCATCAATATTTAATCGTTTGTCATTAATACATAGAATATCGGGCTGTTCTGTATCTAGAATTTCATCTAGATACTTGATATGCATCACATCACTATCAGCTACTTCAAATCCCGCACCAATAAAATCCTCACGTAAATATGCCGTATATACAGTATCACTAATAGCTAAAACGATTTTTTTCACCATAGTTAACCTCCTACAAAATCTAACGTTGGATTAAAATCATGTTTTCAATTGGAATTTGTGCCTCAAGATGAACCTTCCCAATAATCTCATTCAAAATATACTCAATTTCAACTTGTTCCATTGTACGTGGAGCTCCAAAATCAGAATTTAGCTTTACTCGTATTTCTAATCGATCTTGTATCTCATGTAAAGGTGTACCAAGATAAAGAATGCTGTAGTATAAAACACCATCTTCAATATTTTTTTGAATCATATCTTTTGTTTGATGAATAAACGTAACCTCAGCAAGCTCAATAAAAGGATCATTAATTGTTACTTTGCTATTCCAATTTAAATTCCAAATCTCGCAATGTTCTTCCGCATGTACAACAACTCCATTAACAGAAGGCGTAATCGCGAAAAGACGATCTACAGGAACTTTGGTTAACGAGGTACTATTACCTTTCTTTAATTCAATTCCTTTTTCCATTCGCTCATGTTCAAAAGCATATTCAGCACCAGTGAATGCAACTTCGCAAAATACTTGTTCTAACAATGGACGAATCCCTTCATATGTTCGTATAGCAAATACACTAAATTCCTGTGTTTCATCTGTACGAATGATTTCGTACAATTCATATTCAGATGCATTTGCTAAGGCAAAAGGAATATCTTTTATAAAATTCGGATCAGTATATAGATTCTCAGGAATTTGCGTTTCAGGATGATTTATAAACTCAAGGCATAATTGATATCCTTTTAAAAATGCATTTTTAACAGCTGCAGGGAATAGAGTTTCAAAACGTTTCACATTATTTTTAAACGTTTTTTCTTCAATTTCGTTATTAAATTCTCTTTCCTGTAAGATATTTGCCTTATTCCCTAGTAATAAAAAGTAGTGATTAATAATGCGACTAATATCCTCTTCAAATGCTGCATTCTCCTCACAATACTTTGTAAATCGTTCTTTACTCATGTTCACAATTTCGTTCATAGCTTCAAATTCTCCCTTTTTATTGTTATTTATACAAAAAAAAGACACACCGATGGCAGGTTATGTGCCTTCGGTGTGTCCGTTTAGCTAGAAATTAAATCTATTAATTTGTATATTTCTCTTAGTTAATTGTAGTTCACGTATAAGAATACCTCTATGAATTTTAAAAGTCAATAGATTAATTACCTCCTTGTAAACTTATATTTATTCCTTCTTTCTATTTTTCTATGTATTTAATTTAAAAAAATACAAGTAATTAAATATAAATAATCCAAGTATTTTATATAAAAACAACAAGAAATATATATAACTAAACTCAATCATTAATTATAAAGAGATTCAGCAAACACCTCTAAAGCCTTGTATTACATACGTTCCTGGATATTAAGCTAAATTCACTATCGTAATATCCCCATTACATACAAGCTCTACATCATAGAAATCACAAATTAAGAAGTTAAATACCATATTACTAAGAATTCACAAGGTTAGAATCATATTACTAAGATAACCACAAGTATTGAATCGAATTATGAACATACCGAGTCGTAACCAAACATAACGTAAATCAATTATATGCTTCCGTAAAAATGCTAATAGATATATTTTCCTAAATAAAAAAGCATGTCTTCAAATTAAAGAACATGCCAAATAACCCTTGCTTTTAAGTAACTTTTTAACAAGGGTTTCCATATATATTTTTTTAAAATCACATAAATTCCGGATAAACACCATTCTTCTTATGATAATTTATCATTGCATCGTGTTTTTTCCCTGTAGACAAGTTTTTTTCCTTAAAACCTATCCAGGACTCTCTAAACTTTACACGCATAAATGCTGGAATAGAGAATATTTCTTGCTCTTTCAAACAACTTTCCACTTGATCTAATGCATAAGTCATTGCGTAAATTAATAATTCACTTTGTTTTTGTTTCGTCGGTAAATAGATTGCGATATCAACAATTTCTTGTCTAAATGCAGTCATTATATTTTCTTTATCTTTTTTACGTAACGCCTGTCCCATATGTTTCAAACGAGACACCGCTTCTTTTCTGCACTTCGCTACTGGTCTATGTAATTCTTTTTTATCATTCTCAATTACGCAGTTTGAAGAAAATACAACGTTGAACTTCTCAATGATGATTTGTTTTACCTGTTTCCTTGCACTAGTAATTCTTGTTTCATTAGATTTCTTCTCTTTAGAATCGATTGCAGTAAATTGCACGATGGGGTTAATAATTTCTATGTAGTGTCTTACTTTCTTTGCATTACGATTTAATCTCCTTTTTAAGGAAGACATCTTTCTTGTAATCTGAAACTCCTCAATTTTATGTTTATAATGTTCCATACCTACTTTTCTTGAAAAAGTATTGATTAAATCTAAAAGGAATATAATCCCTCTATTATCACGAGCCTTTACTAGACTACTCATTATCGTTGTTTGAATTAGGTGAAATGGAATACGGAAATACGATAGCGATATGCCTGTCATCTTTGCAGTTTCTGCAGTAGTGTGGTTATACAACGCATAATCTACAATTTCATATACAGTACGATTTCCAACAGGTGTTTCTTTTACGAGTCTACGCTCCAAACAAACTTGAAACCCTGTATAAATTGTTGTGTAGGGAATCCCACTTTTCTTAGCAAGATCCATTATTTGAAATTCACGTGGTAGCATTCCTATATCATTGCATTCAAAGTGAAGCAAGATGTAAGTAGCTAAAGCTGAAGATGGTAACTCTTTTCTTTCATTTTCTAGTTTTACGATGTTTAATAGTCCATCAAAAAATTTAACCCCATGAACTTTAAAGTTCTGTTGGGAAAAAGCCATTTGCGTATGCATAATGTTGCTAACTCCTTTCGAAAGAGCAGAAAAAGGCACTGTCATACCACGGATACAAAAATACTACTCTCTTAAAAGAGTAATACTTGTATAACAACGGTAAACAATGCCTAAAATTACGCAAGAAATCCCCTTTTTAAGTTGCACAAATACATAAGATACAGTAAAATTATCTTATAATTTCATGCAAAATAAAAAGGTTTATTGGCTTTGTTTACCGCGGTCGATTGAAAATTTCTTTTGGGATTTTTGTGCGGTGTACCACAATGAAGTAGTTGGCGCTATTTCATTGGGCTGATGAACCTTTTTTTGCTTTTTTATATTTTATTTTTTATTATATAAATATTTTATTATTAATAAATTTGTATCTAAAAAAATACAAAAATATAAAGTAACTACATCATATATAGTTTTTCCCATGGTTGCAAGGTGATTTTTTCAAAAGTATGACCTTTGCTAAATGACTATGTATAAATAACCACCACTCAAACACCTCGTTGAGCGCCGCTCAATCAAAAGTCAATTCACAATAAGTAAGAACAACTTAAACAGCCTCTGATCAACCGCCTGATTGTCGCTCAATTAACAAAATATCATCGATAAAGCGCATTAATGGCACATTTTTCATTATCCACACCTTAAATCACCCAACTAATCACCAGTCACTTGTGTGTAAATACTGTTATTTTCGTATGTAGGTTGAGTGGTGATTGAACGGTTGATTTCATTGCATTAAACCTAATTGTAATCAGTCAATTAATCACCGGTCAATCATATTACTATTTTAGAATGAATGATTAGCGAATGGTTGAGTGATCGAGTGAAGGTGTAAGTTTTGAATAAGAATAAACTGTTTTTTTTATGATTAATATAAAAATAGTTTCATACTACTAATTAAGTAGTATGAAACTATTGAAAGAGATGTTTTGGTCAAGAGGTTTTTGCTTACTAACTACTGGTGGTTCATCAATAGACGTAGTAAAAAAATATATTGAAAATCAAAGTGAAAAGTGAGGTGAAATGATATGACAAAGCATAATAAAGCATATAAATTCCGTTTGTATCCAACAGGAGACCAAGCACATCTTATGCGTAAAACCTTCGGTTGTGTACGTTTCGTGTATAACAGAATGTTAGCCGAACGGAAAGAAGCGTATGAAAAACACAAAGATGATAAGGAACAACTAAAGAAACAAAAGCTTCCCACTCCTGCGAAATACAAAGCAGAATTTGAGTGGTTAAAAGAAGTTGATTCATTAGCACTGGCAAATGCTCAACTAAACTTGCAAACTGCCTATAAGAATTTCTTTCGTGGTCAAAATGACTTCCCAACATTCAAAAGCAAAAAAGACAGAAAGTCTTATACAACGAATGTAGTGAACGGAAATATTATGTTGCTTAACGGTCATATTAAATTGCCAAAACTGAAAATGGTACGTATCAAGCAGCATAGAGAAATACCACAAGACCATGTAATCAAGTCATGTACGATTTCTATGACACCTACTGGTAAATACTATGTGTCTATCTTGACTGAATACGAAAAAGAGATTGTACAAAATGAAGTAGAAACAGTTGTTGGATTAGACTTTGCGATGGATCGATTATACGTTAGTTCTGAGGATGAGAGAGCCAATTATCCTAAGTTCTATCGTGAAATGTTAGACCGATTAGCAAAGGCACAACGAGTATTATCAAGAAGAACAAAAGGTTCTATTCGTTGGAATAAACAACGTATCCGTGTAGCTAAGTTACATGAAAAAGTAGCGAACCAACGTAAGAACTTCCTTCATCATAAGTCTAAAGAGTTAGCTACTCATTTTGATGTTGTAGCTATTGAAGATCTAAATATGAAAGGCATGTCGCAAGCACTTCATTTTGGAAAAAGCGTCGCTGATAATGCTTGGGGTATGTTCACTTCTTTTTTAGCTTATAAACTACACGAACAAGGCAAACAACTTATGAAAATAGACAAATGGTTTCCTTCCACAAAAACATGTAGCAGTTGTGGAAATGTGAAAAACATGTCATTGTCTGAGCGAGTATATTCTTGTATATGTGGTGTAAATCTTGATAGAGATTATAACGCAGCTATCAATATCAAAAATGAAGCAATACGCCTATTAGCGTTGGCATAGATAGCAATAAAATAACCCTTGGAACGAGGGGGTTAGCTCGGTTGTCTTAGGACAAATTCGTTAGCTATCAAAAGTAACGACTAACCGAGAAGCCACCACTTCAAACAGTCCATTAGGACGTTAAGTGGCGGGTAGTTCACAGATTGGAAGAAATAGAATTAGAAAACTCTTTGTATAGCAAAATAAACCTAAGTTCTATGATTATTATAAGTTTAAAACAATAGCTGTGAATGAATCATATTGATAATCAATGAACTAAGCTTTTGAAATGATATTAAGAATAAGCAAAATAAAAAGGCTATCAAATGATAGCCTTTTTATTTTTTTCCAAAAAGCTTAGAGAAAAAGCCGCCTTTTTGTTCAGTATTCTCTTGTCGCTGAGCATTAGCACTTTTTTGTTCTTGAATTAATCGTATAGTACTCATTAACTTTTCGTCACGTTCCTCTAATCGCTTATTGATTCTATCGAAATTATCCTGACTTTGTTTAGCCACCGCAGCGAAGAATTCCATATTTTGTTTTGTTAATTCTTCAGTCACTTTAGCTGTAACTTCCTCAGTAATTTTTTCCGTCAAAGCTTCTATAAAGTCTGGATTGACCTGTTGTGCTTTAACTAGTGATGTTTCTTTTGGTTCACCATCAGCGTCAACATCTTCAGCATAAACATTGCGAATAACCGTCGGATCCATATCTAAAAGCCCAACAATTTCGTGCTTTTTCTTTGACTCAGAATAATAATGTTTAATCTTTTTTACTGTATCAATACTATCCTCATGAACATATTTAAGTTGGCGTTCTTTTTTTATGTTCAAGTACTCATCGAAATCATTCAACCATCTACGAAGAGTACTTTCAGGAATATCAAGCATGGTTGCTACTTCAGATACGCGATAATAACCATCGCTTAACTGTTCATCAATCATTTGCTCACCACCTAACTATATGATGCCTGTCCTATAATACATTATATAAAAATTCTATAGAAACTAAAAGAACCCCTTTGTAGATTACATAAAATATCATGGACTTTTATACCTGATCACTCAATCATTCACTGCTCATTTATTTAGCTGCATACCAATAATACCTATGTTATCGAGCGGTGATTAGTCGGGTGAGCGTGATTAACACTTGATTATGTACAAAATCACCTTAAAATTCTGTGAACTGAACTAAAAATTTTACATGGATTTTCACTTATTAAAATGCATCTTTTATAATCATTACGTATTCATTACAGTGTTTATTACCGTAATAAATGCGTAACAATTAAAATATTAATTACGGTAATTATTACGGAAGTATTTAAAGTATTGATTTAATAAGATTCTTGATTATCATCCGTAGATGTATTATAGTTAGTACATACAATACTTCGGAAATATATACCGAAGTATTTACGGCTTTTATAACGGTATTAAATTCCGTATAATTATCTTGTCTTTTTGTACCTATAGATAAAATTTATTATTTATTAAAGGTGGTGTGAAATTATTGTCTAATATATCAATGAGTAGTAGTGAAATTATTGATGTGCTTTGTGAGAATTTAAATGATGGGATTTGGGCTTTACGTGTGCTATACGCCGAGGGCGCAATGAACAAAGAAAAGTTATGGGATTATATCAACCAATATCATAAAGACTATCAAATTGAGAATGAAAAAGATTATGAGGGTAAAAAAATACTTCCATCGCGATATGCTTTAGATATTATGACTGCAAGACTTGAAGGAGCAGGGTTAATATCTTTCAAAGCAATAGGACGTGTTCGAATTTATGACGTAACAGATCTAGGAAATGTTTTAATTAAGGAACTGGAAAAACGAGTTGAGAAAAACAACTAAAATATATATTTGAGGAGGATATACATATGGCAGGCAATTTTTCAGAAATCGAAAGCCAAGGAAATATTAGTTTGAAATTTGGATTCTTAGGACTAGGTATGGGTGGATGTGCAATCGCAGCAGAGTGCGCAAATAAAGAAACACAAATTAAAAATAACAAATACCCATATCGTGCGATTCTTGTTAATACAAATAGTCAAGATTTTAATAAAATTGAGATTAAAAACACAGGGAACGTCCGTAAAATACAGTTAGAAGGATATGAACAAGGTGCAGCTCGTAATCCACAGGTTGGAGAGGAAGCATTTGTAAAGCATGAAACAAAGATTTTCGAAGCGGTAAAACAGGAATTTGAAGATCGTGATTTTATTTGGATTACGTGTGGTCTAGGTGGAGGAACAGGAACTGGTGCTCTATTAAAGGCTATTGAAATGCTCTATGAACATGATTACAATTTTGGATTGTTACTGACTTTACCACGTGATGCTGAGGCTTTAAAAGTATTAGAAAACGCAACTTCACGCATTCGTAGTATTGCTATGAACCAAGAAGCTTTTGGCTCAATTGTATTAATAGATAACGCTAAACTATATAGAAAATTTGAAGAGGAAAATCCAAGTGCTTTAGCAAACGAATATACTAGCTATAGTAACAAATATATTGCTGATGCATTACATGAGATTAACCTAGTTACTTCATCATTTACACCGTTTTCAGATACACATTTTGATGCGAGTGAATTTGCTCAAGTAATTAATACACCAGGCGTTTTATCATTAGCAAAATTAGAACTAAAATCAAATCAATTAGACACTGAAAACCCGCTAGGTTACTTGACTCAATTAGGTAACGCACTAGAAAAAGGCGTTTTATACGATACAGAAAGAGAAGAGCTAGAAAGTGCTAAAAAAAGCGCGCTATCTATCGTTACATCACCGCTGCGAGCAGGGCGATTATACAACTTCTCATTCCTTAATCAAATGGAAAACTTCTTAAAAGAAAGAACTCCATATGTAGATGAACGTCCTATAGCTCCATACGTTAATAAACATACAACAAAAAAAGAAGAGGATATAGTAAAATTCTATTCAGTTGTTGCAGGACTTCCATTACCAAAACGTGTTAGTGATATTATTGATGAGATTACGAGAATTAAAGAAGAACGTGAGCAAGCTAATTCAAAGAAATCCAATGCTGTTTTAAATAAACTTTTTGCATTTGATGATTCAGTACAAGAAGAAAAACCTAAAAAGAAAAAATTAAATTTTGGTGCTGAACCTGAAGTAGAAGTTGCTGACGATTCACAACCAGCAAAGAAGAAATTATCATTCTAAACAATAGACCGACAAATATAATTTTGTCGGTCTTTTTCTATTTCAATAGCAAAAAGAAACTACAATGCACAAGTGATTAATCTATTATATTTTCTGTATGTGTAACATGTCTTTATATAATGTAATTGTTTAAATAAATTGTTAGGCCGTCCTAACGATTTTATTCCAATACTTGAACCTTTAAAAAATTGTTCGGTTAAAACATGTCTTCCGTCCGAACAATTTTAAAAGAACTGAAAGACTATATAAATCAATGTTTCTAGCTAATTTTTAGGAAGAGAAGTAATCCAAACTTCAGCGTACAAGTTTTAGTATCTAGATTAAAGCAAATTCAGCTTAAACTTTTAATAATTTACAACTAAATTTTGCTGTAATAAGATATATAGAAATGGTTGTTATTTATTGAAAATACATTCGAGTTATGGAGTTGCATATAATGAAAAGTAAAACGTATAAATATACAAGCAAAGGTACACAGAAATCTTTTCGTTTAAAAGAGGCCGATATATTTGTATTTACATTTTTATATTACAAAAGGTATCTTACTACACGACAAATTACTCAGCTTTATAGTGCATTTGAGGGTAGAGATTTTTCTGAGGATAGTGTGTTTACGAAACTTAATCGTTTTTCAAAATACGGTGCTATCCTGACTAAAAAAATTGATAAAAGAGATGATAGTATAACCAGACGTGCGACATTCTCCTTAAAAGATAGAATGGTTGATTACCTTCAAGAATTAGGAAGGATTCCTGCAGGATCTTCAAAACGTAGATATTCTTCTTCAATCTCACTACATACACTCTGCTCAAGAGAAATATTAGTACGCACACTTTTGGAAGTGTCGAAAAAGACCAATACGAATAAATTATTATGCGAGTTAGATATTCGCTCATATCATCAAAAACAAAAGAAAACAGAAATTGAAGATGCAGGGTTACTTCTAATTCCTGATGAACACATTTCATATAAAGACAAAAATATTTACATTGAAATGGATATGTGCAAAGAAACCAATGCTACCTTAGTTGAAAAGGTGGGGAAGTATATTGAATATGCACAAAAAAACACTAAAAATATAACTGTTGTTTTTGTTATGTATGACAAGTCGATGTTCCTTGCAGAAGATGCAGAACCTCCATACGTACGTATGAAGAATCTCTTATTTTCTATGCGAGAATATCATGAACATTTAATGAATCTACCAAACCTAAATATGCACATCTGCTCTTTGAAAGAAGCTGGAGATGTTATTTCAGATATTCTTCTAGGAATAGATGATAATCAAAACTTTGAACAAGATATTCTCTTACCTTTATCTAAACGTACAGTAGGAGATGCTGATTGGCGCTATGCATTTGTTGAAACAGTTCAAACATTTAAAGAGAAAATAGATGGTGGTCTTAGACGAACGTATAAGAGAGATAAAGATGTAATGCAAGATTTCTTCTTTATTTTTGGGAATGAAAATGATTACCGAATGATTGCTAGATTAGACGATGTTGTGTTTTCAAGAAGAGAAGGTGATGAAGGGGTGCCGCTTGTTGTGATTTATCCAAAGCGCAAAAAGGCTAGAGATATACTTTTAATGGACACGTATGACAACGTATTACTGCTATCCCTCCAAAATGAAGGTGTTACTATCGATGCGGATGAACAGATCATGGCACGTACTGCAAATAACATACATCCGAAAAGACGCAAGCTTGTTGAATTATATTAATCGTTAATTTTTTATATACTTTTATACAATTTTATTGATTTTTATTATTTAAGGTGATAGAATTACGTTTGAACTAAACACAAAAAACTACAATCAAATCAGAACATATGAAATTAAGGCAAGCGACACACGCTGTTTTTACAGTGGGTGTCGCTTGCCTTTTTTTATATGGAGAAAGGTGGAAAATCAAAATGGATTTACAATATGCAACTACTACTACTGGGGGAGTGCTCTCTGCTAGAGAAGCATTTAAAAACCCAGAACTAGTCCTTAATCATATTACAGAAGAGGGGGCAACGTTTAGTGTTTCTCTACAAGATATCCAAATTCCAGGGAAACCAAATTTCTATTGGTACGATGTCATAATTGAAACGGCAACGGATAAAAAGATTGAGGTAAATATCGCGGTACTTTCTCAAGAAGAATACAATCAACTCTGTGAAAGAGAGAGTATTGATTTATATTTAAAACAAACTGAAGATGCAGCAAAATTCTTTCTCGAAAAATCAAAGGAACTATTCCAACCAGAATTCAATAATCGATTCCAGTTTAAACATAAAGCTCAACTATATCTGTAAGAAGTAGGTGGGCCTATATGGAGACATTTAAACAACGATTACCGTTATTTACTACAATCGGCTTAATTAGCGGATTTATTCTTTCATTTGGATTCGGTTTAGTAAACTACATCAAGTTACTCTACTATGCATTTGAACCACCGTCTTATCCTATAGAAATTACATATGTACCGCTTATTTTAATGTTCTTTTCTTTACTATTAGGAGAGTTTAGCTTTAGGTTTTACAGCCGTATTCCAGCTTTACATATAAATAATGGGAAACTAATAATCTTGGTTGCTTCCCACTTTGCGGTTGATATTCAATTTTTATGGTTTGCAACTGCTCCGATCCATGCAAAGGTTATTCCTTATCTAGCGGATAAATCAAAACATCTTAATTTTGGTGAGTATGAAGCCTTAGGTCATGTCTTAACAGGTAATTTTCACACACTCACTATGATTTTTGTATTTTTACCAACAGTATTTATGATTTTGTTTACACTTTGGTATAGTGGGCATATTGTTCGCTACCGAGAAGAGATATTAAAGTGGGTACAAAAATACGAATATAAAAATCACAAATTACAAAAATGGTTTAATAGCCAAGAAGAACAAATATATCCTGATGTAGAAATTGGACCGCATATTGAGCATAAAGAGATGGTTCGTATTAAGGGGAAAGATAGAACGTTAAATTGTATTATTATTGGTCCTATTGGTTCTGGTAAAACATCTAGTTTAATTATTCCCATGATTAATCAAGATTTACATTGGATGGCGCGTTTTATCAATAAGTTCATAAATGTCTTTAAAAAGAAGGATTATCATACAGAAGAAGTAAAAGGAACATTTTTAAATGGTGTGACTGTTATCGAACCGAGTAATGATTTATGCCAAAAGGTTTTTAAGTTAGTGCAAGCACATAAAATACCTGAAAGTGCAGTTTACTACATTGATCCAACTAATCCTGATACCAAAAATATAAACATTCTGCGAGGACCAGTAGATAAAGTAGCAGAAGTTTTCGCAATGGTTATTCAAGGTTTGTCTGAATCTAACAATGCATTCTTTGAACAAGCGCAGCGTAACCACCTTAAACAACATATCTATTTATTAAAGCTTCACAACCCACAAAAAGATGTTACCTTCGACGATTTGATTGAGATGTATGACGATGTAGAACGTGTTCACCGAATGCATAAGCTATTAAAGGTACAGGTCGAAAAGTTATATGATTTTGTTCAAAGTGGAGCAGCTTCACGTGACCAAAAAAATGAATATAAAATTATAAAAGGTATAGACGAATGGTTTGATAATACCATTCGTGAAAAGCTGGATTTTCAAGGTGAACCAGCCGTTTATAAATCGGGAAAATACCGCGGACAACCGATGCATTATGACAGAGAAGAAGAATATGTAAAAGGTTTACGCAACATATTAAAAGATTTAGCTTCAAACGTTTTAATACGACGTGTTTTATTTGGAAAATCCGATTTTGATTTCGATGTTCATTTAGAGCAGGGTGGGATTTTGTTAGTCAATACGGCAAAAGGAGAATTAGCAGACCTTTCAAACGTATTAGGAAAATTTGTATTGTTAAGTATGCAAAATGCAGTATTCCGTAGAGATCCAAACGTCTCACCTTACCATCATATTATTGTCGATGAGTTTCCGGATTACGTTGTGCGGCCGTTTAAAGAATTCCCTGCACAATCTCGTAAATATAAAGTAATTTTAACAATCGCTAGCCAAACACTATCGCAATTAGCTCTCGACTTCACAGAGCAATACATGTTTACTTTACTAGGTTCATTCCGTAACAAAATGATATTTGGAGATGTAACACCATATGATGCAAAAATTTTCTCTGACATGTTTGGTGAGAAAGAGGAATTTAAAGAGGCAGAATCCGAACAGGGCATTTCTCCTATGCAAGAGAATCCAGTTAGTCGACTAGGATCAACCTATCAAAAAACGAAAGAAGTTGTTATGTCACCAGGAGATATCATGGCACAAGGGGCATTCATCTGTGCTGCTCGTATCGTACAAGATAATCATGTGCAACCTGTACAACAAATCACAAGTAACTTTGTACCAAAAGAAGAATTTGCCCAAGCAATTATTCAAGTAGATACAAAAACAGGTGAATATTGGGAAAATGAGCGTCTTCGCCTTATTAATGAATCTATAGAAAAAGCTAATCCTATGAAGCATGTAGATGCAGAAAACATGAAGAAAATACAACCATTACCACCTATACAAGAAGGTGAGATTGAACAGAATAACTCCATAGAAACAAACGAGGAGCATCAACACATTGTATCATTGGAGGATTATAAGGGACAAAAGTCTCAAAATGAAACCTTATCTAATGATCCTGCAGCAATGAACCAGCAGGGGAATGTTGATGATGAAGTTGAAAATAAGTTGTATGAAGATATTAAGGAATTTATTATCGAATCACAACAAGTCTCGCCATCTCTTCTGCAAAGAAAATTCAAGATTAGCTATATGAAATCTATGCAATATATTGAGAAGTTAGAACAAAATCTAGTTGTAAGTTCTTACACAGGGGATGGTCCTCGTAAAGTATTAATTTCAAATAATAGTAGTACATCAGAAGAAACAAGTGTTATTACTACTCATTCACCTGACAATACTATTTCACCGGAAGTAGCAATTCCAATTGAAGGCGAAGAAATCGAACAAGAGGAAACTAGCTCCTTTAAGGATATTCTATACGAAGATGTTTTAAGTTTTGTGAAGGAATCGGGAAGTATCTCTATATCTGTACTACAAGACACGTTTAAAATTAGTTATACACGTGCATCGAGATTAATAGATGCCTTACAACGAAATGGTGAACTGCCTGTTATAGCAGAAGAAACACATGTAGAAAGTATAAGCTCTGAAATAAAAGAACCGGCCGTGAAAGAAGATATTAAAGAAACCATAGATATAGCATTACCTCCTATGGAAGAATGCTATGAAATAAACATGGAGGTAGCAGAACTAAACAAAGAATTATCTATTACTATGTTAGAGCAAGATTGGAATAAAGATTCCATTATTCATTCCGTGATTCCTGTTGAGACCGAACCATTGTTTGAAGAATTCCCATCTGATGGACTTCCCGTTACAATGATAGGAACTGCAGAAACAAGTATAGAATCTACTTCACTTCCCGTTACAATAACAGAGCTAGAAGAAACACATGTAGAAATCAACACGGTTCCAATTGAAGAAACGCTTAATCATATCGAAGAAAACAAGCTAGATGAAGATGTAGCAAAAGTTTACGAATCTATTAGTATTACGGTACAAGAAAACTTAGAAAAAAATAGAGAAGAGCATTCGAAAAATGATGAGAAGCAACCAGAATATAAACCTATGAGTTATAAAGAACGCCAAGAGCACTTAAAATCTCATCAAAAAAATAAGAATAATACTACGCAGTCGCTGCTTAATAAAAATGAGAAACCAAAGCCCAAAACATCGAACGTAATGAGTAAGGAATTGAATAATTTCTTTGATTAATAGTTTGTAAATCTTAAATTAAATCTAGTATTGGTATAGCCAGCATTTCGGAAAAAACCACGCTAAGCCAAAAATAAAATAAGCTGCCCATATAGTCCATAGCCATCAAGTTAAGAAAATGAATAAAATTTAACTAAATGGGTCATCCTTCCAT
>NZ_BOQB01000053.1 GCF_018332475.1 Bacillus sanguinis
TTATATAAGGGCAATTAATATAGTCTTTCATTTCTTTCTGTTTCCTATTTCGTTTATAATATATAGTAAGAATGCAGTAAAGAAAGGGGGATGTCGGAAGGTGGTATATTTAAACGACAAACTCAGCGAAACAAAAGTGTTTAAAGACCCGGTACATAAATATGTGCACGTGCGCGATCGTGTTATTTGGGATTTAATCGGAACGAAAGAATTTCAACGTTTGCGCCGTATTAAGCAGCTTGGAACGACATTTTTTACATTTCACGGTGCAGAGCATAGTCGCTTTACTCATTCGTTAGGTGTATATGAAATTATTCGTCGTATGATTGATGATGTGTTTGATGGCAGACCGAACTGGAATGCTGAAGATAGATTGTTATGTTTATGTGCGTCATTACTTCATGATGTCGGTCACGGCCCATTTTCTCACTCGTTTGAAAAAGTATTTTCATTAGATCATGAGAAATTTACACAAAAGATTATCGTTGGAGATACGGAAATTAATCGTGTATTAAGTCGTGTGGATAAAGACTTTCCGCAAAAGGTAGCGGATGTAATCGCAAAAACATCTACTAATAAATTAGCGATTAGTATGATTTCCAGTCAAATTGATGCAGATCGTATGGATTATTTATTAAGAGATGCGTATTTCACTGGCGTAAAGTATGGAAACTTTGATATGGAACGTATACTGCGTGTCATGCGTCCGTACGGCAATCAAGTAGTTATTAAAAATAGTGGTATGCATGCTGTTGAGCATTATATTATGAGTCGTTACCAAATGTATTGGCAAGTGTATTTCCATCCAGTAACTCGAAGTGCCGAAGTTATTTTAACGAAGATTTTACATCGTGCGAAATCATTGCATGAGAAGTATTATACATTTAAAAATCATCCTGTTCATTTCTATTCTTTATTTGAAGAAGAAGTAACAGTAGAGGATTATTTAAAGTTAGACGAGAACGTTATGTATTACTACTTCCAAGTATGGCAAGACGAAGAAGATCCAATTTTAAGTGATTTATGCCGCCGTTTTATGAATCGAAACCTATTTAAATATGTAGAGTTTACAGATAAGCACGGTTTAGATAATTGGATGGAGTTAAGTAGCTTATTTAAAAAGATTGGACTGGATCCAGAATACTATTTAGTAGTTGATTCAACATCAGACTTACCGTACGACTTTTACCGTGCTGGTGAAGAAGAAGAACGTCTGCCAATCTTACTTCTTATGCCAAATGGGGAGCTTAGAGAGCTTTCACGTGAATCGGATATTGTTGAGGCGATTACTGGTAAGAAGAGAACGGATCAAAAACTATTCTATCCGCATGATTTAATCTATGAAGATGGAAGAAAAGGAAAATATAAAGAGAGAATCATCGAGTTACTAGAAGGAAAAAAATAAGAAGCAGCTAAGGGCTGCTTCTTACGAAAGAACTTGAAATTATTTGTCGCTTAAGCGTTTTCCGCCAACTGCATAATGGTTTTTAGACATTTCTTCGATGAAAACAACGATGTTTTCTTCAGGAGCACCAGTTGTTTCGCTTACTGCTGCTGTTACTTTCTCAGCAAGAGCTTTCTTTTGTTCCTCTGTGCGTCCTTCTAGCATTTTCACTGTTACGTATGGCATATATAATCGCTCCTTTTATGTAAGTTACACTCTTATTATAGCGGATTATGGGGAAGAACAATCGAAAAAACAAATAATTTCTTTTTTGACATATGGAAGAGGAGATGAAGTATGGACCAGTTATTTAGATATCCATTGCACCAAATCCCGTTGGTAGCAATGGCCATTATTATTGCTTTATCAGTGCATGAATTTGCGCATGCATATGTTGCATATAAATTTGGAGACGATACAGCAAAGAAGCAAGGCCGTTTAACATTATCACCGATGGCACACTTAGATCCTATCGGGATGATTGCTGTATTGATCCTTGGTTTTGGTTGGGCAAGACCGGTACCAGTTAATCCGTATAATTTTAAAAGACCACGTCTTGCAGGAATATTAGTTTCTATTGCGGGACCAATTAGTAACTTAATTCTAAGTGCAATCGGTTTAATTATTTGGTATAGCTTATTAAAATTTGGCGTATTATACTCAATTCCATCTGCAGTAGCAGATACGTTAGCTCAATTTTTCCAGATTTTTATTATGTTGAATATCGTTTTACTTGTCTTTAACTTATTACCAATCCCGCCACTTGATGGATATCGCGTCGTGGAGGACTTAGCACCAACAAATATTCGTGCGAAAATGACACAGTATGAAAAGTATGGAGCGATAGCGTTATTAATTCTTGTTATTACACCGCTTAGCAATTACACAATCCAGCCTATTTTTAATGTTGTCATTCCATATGTATTTGTATTTTTAGACAGTATCATTGCGCCTATTTTTGGCCTTATATGATCATTAAGCGAGGAGGACTTTACATATGACAGAGAAAAAGAAAAAAATCGGTTTTAATATCGTGAAAAATGATTCAACAGATGGACATGGTGGTTTTGGCGTTGGGTCATTAAGCCTAGAAAACATTTCACCTGTATTTGTCGATGTACTAGAGAAAACAGCATTTGTTGATATCGGTGCGATGCATGCGCGTAGTACAGTCGAGAAAGGTATTAAGTTTTTAACAAATAAAGATGAAGTTCCAAACGGAAAACCATTTTGGCTTGTGTGGGTAACGATTGAAAGAACTGCGACAGGTGCTTATTATGCAGGTGTAACAGCTTGTGAAATGACAGTTGACCGTGAAATTCGCCGCGGATATAAATCACTTCCAGAGCACGTAAACAAAATGGATAAATCAATGAAGCGTCACATTATGGTTGACCATATGGATGAATCATCTAAAAAAGTACTTGGTACGTTCTTGAAAGAACATAATGAAGCGATTTGGAACGAATCTAGTGAAGAATTGCGCCGTGCATTATTAAGTGAATAAAAAATAGCTGACGGATGTCCGTCAGCTATTTTTTTACCAAGGAAGATATTTTTTCCACCAACTTGTTTTTTTCTTTTCTTCAGTTGTCTTTTCAAAGTCCTCTTTATCATCGACATGATCCATACAATATTCAGTTGGTTCTGTACCTTTTGCGAAATACATTTTAACTGAAATGGGACAATTTTTTGTAGCGATTTTCCCGTTTTCAGGGTTAATATCGACTGCAACGACGTCACTTGGTTGTTTAAACTCTTTTTTAGGTTGTCCATCTAAGCCTTTTTCCATCGTATCGGTCCATATTCTTTTCGCATATCCTTGTTCTGCTACGTTTGAAATCGACTTAGGTTGATCATATCCAACCCATACACCAGTTACGATTTGGGGAGTAAAACCAATCATCCAACTATCTGTTTCAGTAGAACCAGATTTCCCGGCATATGTTCGTGATAGTTTAGATAACATCGATTGACCAGTTACAGCAGCGTAACTGCTTAGCTTTTTATTAAACATGCCCGTCATCATTTCTTCCATCACAAACGCTTTGCTCTTATCGAGAATTTGTTTACTCTCTAAATGAGCATCGTATAACATATTTCCTTCATGATCCATAATGCGGCGAATGAAAATCGGTTTTACTTCTTTTCCACCGTTTGCGAACATGCTATAAGCGTTAACCATTTCAATTGGTTTTACAGGGGACGTACCGAGAGCAAGGGAAGGGACGTCCTTTAATGCACTCTTAATTCCGAATTGTTTCGCCGTTTTTGTAAGAATATCGTCCCCTAAAAATAAATTGGTCTTCACGGCATATACGTTATCAGAGACCGCAAGAGCTTGCGCCATTGTTACAAAATCATCTGCATAATAGTCTTTATAGTTTTTCGGCTTATACTTTGAAACACCGTCCCCTAAAGTAAATACAGTGTATTCGCTTTTTAAGCGCGTAGCAGGCGTAAATCCTCGTTCTAATGCCGCATAATATAGGAATGGCTTAAATGTAGAGCCGGGCTGGCGAGCGGCTTGTGTAGCCCTGTTAAATTGACTTGTATTATAATCAGTTCCACCAACAAGGGCAGCTACTTCACCTGTTTTTGGATTCATAGAGACGAGAGCAGTTTGTATGTTTGTTGTGTCAGGTATGTGATCTTTTACAGCTTGTTCTGCGACCGATTGTAATTTAGGGTCTAGCGTTGTATAAATACGCAAACCACCTTTTTGTAAGGCTTGTTCATCTAATCCGATATCACGAAGAAGAGAAGCTTGCACAGCATCTTGGAAATAAGGTGCAACCTCCGCCGCCTTTTTTGTATCTAATGAGGCGAAAGTTAGTGGCTCTTTCTTCGCTGAAGATGCTTGTTTCTTCGTAATATAACCTTGTTCTACCATTTCATCTAATATGAGAGATTGTCGTCCTTTCGCACGATCCTCTTTTAAAAAGGGAGAGTAGACACTAGGTCCTTTCGGGATACCTGCGAGCATACTAGCCTCCGCTAGTGTTAATTCTTTTGCTGTTTTATCGAAATATAGACGAGACGCAGCTTCGATTCCGTAAGCACCATGCCCGTAATAAATTGTATTTAAATATCCTTCTAAAATATGATTTTTATTATAGTTTACTTCAAGGCGGATTGTGTACATCGCTTCTAATAGTTTACGTTTCCACGTTTTATCATGATCTAAATACAGATTACGTGCGTATTGTTGTGTAATCGTACTAGCACCTTGGACTTTTGCCATCGCTTTTAAATCGGCAACAATGGCACCAGCAATACGCTTCATATCAAAGCCATGATGTTTGTAGAATCGTTGATCTTCGATAGATAGTGTTGCCTCTTTTACATAAGGAGAAATTTCATTGAGAGATACATTATAGCGTTTTTGTACCTGATTACTTTGTCCTATAACAGTGTCATCATTAGCGTAAAAGACACTCGTTTGCGGGACAGCAACAGGAGGAGGTCCCATAATTTTTGCGACTATAATAATAATAAAAAAGGAAAAAACGAAAAAAAGAACAGAAGAAAACATTACGGTGAAGAAAAGACGTTTATATTTTTTAAGTTTCGGATTCATAGTTTGATCCATCTTTTTCAGCCCCTCATTCATACAAACATTATTGTATTAGTATTGAGGGTTTTCGGTTATTTTAAACAATGAAATTTTGAAAACAAAAAGCTCCTTCAATTAAGAAAGGAGCTCAAAGGCACGTGCTGGCCAATCGGTAATAATGACATCTACGCCATAGTCAATCATAGTTTGTAAATCCTTGTATTCGTTAATTGTATAAGGGCGGAAAATGTACCCTTGATCTTGTGCAAGTTGAACAAATTCTTTTGTTAATAATTGAAAGTTTGGGTGTAAACCAGTTGCTTCTCTATTTTTTGCTTCAGCAATAGGGTCAGCAAGTGGTACATCATATAAAATTGCTCTCGGGATTTCAGGAGCTATTTCTGCTAATAATGAAACAGAGTTGTGGTTAAATGACGAGAATACAATTTGATTAGACAGATGGTATTCACGAACGAGAGCAACGGCCTTTTCTTCAATGTTTGGATAGTGAATAACATCTGTTTTTAACTCAATGTTGAGCTGTAACTTTGTTGTAGATAGCCAAATGAATACTTCGCGTAACGTTGGGATTTTTGCCTCATGGAAAGAAGGGTCTTTATGGCTGCCAGCATCTAAAGTTTGTAATTCTGCTACCGTTTTTTCAGAAACAAGTCCTATGCCGTTTGTTGTCCGATCGACTGTTTCGTCGTGGATTACGACAAGTTCACCATCTTTTGATAGGTGGACATCAAGCTCAATTCCATGAGCACCAATGCGTTCAGCTTCTTGGAAGGCAATCATCGTATTTTCTGGATGTGTTCCTTTTACTCCGCGGTGAGCGAAAATAAGTGGTTTATTCATACGGAAATCTCCTTATCGTTTCTTTTCTTTCATTATGAAACTGCTTTTGGAAAAATACAATTGAATAGGATAAACATTTACAAAAGTCTAACAGTTGCACAAAAGTTAACGTTAACGTAAAATGTAATAATCGAGTGAAGGGAGGAATAAACATGTATAAAATTGATGAAGTCACAAAGCAAGTTGGTTTAACAAAACGTACACTTCGTTATTATGAGGAAATTGGTTTAATTCATCCCCCTGAACGTAGTGAGGGGAACATTCGCCTGTATACGGGCGAGGACATCGCCAGAATTAAAAGGATTGTGGAAGCGAAAGAAGTGCTAGGTATTACGCTTCAAGAAATGCAACATTTCTTATCGTTAAAAGAAAGAATGGAACAGAGAAGAAATAGTGAGAATCCTCGTGACCGCGAAGTGATTCAAGAAATTAAAGAGATGCTTGAAAAACAAGTGCAAACGCTAGACGAGAAAATGGAGCAAATGCAGCGCGTGAAGGCAGAGTTACAAGATAGTTTACACCGTGCAGTGACATTTTTAGAGAATACAAAAGGAGAGTAATCAAAATGGAGAGCAAACGAAAACTAGGGAGATTGATTACAGTGGTGGCTACCTTCCTTGCCTTTTCCGGTATAGGGGTAGTCGACCCGATTTTGCCGATTATTGCTGAAAAAATCGGTGCAACGCATTGGCAAGTAGAGATGTTATTTACAGCATACATTTTAACGATGGCAATTATGATGTTACCAGCCGGTATATTTGCATCAAGATTTGGTGATAAACGAATGATGACAATTGGTCTTGCGATCGTAACTGTATTTGCGTTTATATGCGGTATATCGCAAACGATTGCTCAATTATCTCTTTTCCGTGCTGGATGGGGACTAGGAAATGCGATGTTCTTCGCAACGGCGATGACATTATTGATTGCATTAAGTAAAGAAGTTCATGAAGCAGTAGGATTATATGAAGCAGCTATCGGCTTAGGTATGGCGGGTGGACCGTTATTAGGCGGTATATTAGGTGGATATTCTTGGCGGTACCCATTTTTTGCGACGAGTATTTTAATTTTCTTAGCATTTATTTTAGTTTTCTTTTTTGTGAAAGAACCAGAGCGAAAAGTGAAGCGTAAAGCGGCGGGCGTAGGGGAATTACTTAACCTAGTGAAGTATAAACCGTTTATGCAAGGTGCGATTTCAGGAATGTTATACTACTACGGATTTTTCGTTGTGTTGGCATATTCACCACTTATTATGCATTTATCTGCTATTCAATTAGGATTTGTATTTTGCGGATGGGGACTCGCGTTAGCTTACGGTTCTGCAATTTTAGCCCATCAGTTAGAAGGTAAATATGAACCGAAAGCATTGTTGAAAGGTAGTTTACTTGTATTTGCTCTTTTCTTAATCGCGCTATTCTTCGTGAAAGTTATGTGGTTACAAATTGTATTAATTGTTCTATCAGGATTAGCATCTGGATTAAATAATGCATTATTTACAAGTTATGTAATGGATATTTCACCTTATGAAAGATCTGTTACATCAGGTGTTTATAATTTCGTTCGTTGGCTAGGTGGCGCAATTGCTCCGATTTTATCAGGAATTATTGGTCATACTGTTTCACCGCAAAGTCCATTTTTAGTCGGTGGAATTGTTGTATTAGTCGGTTGCGTAATGATTTTAATTCCGGTTCGAAAGCCGGTAGAAGTAGAGAGAAAAGCCCTTTCTTAAGAAAGGGTTTTCTTTCCTTTTACGGTGCAAACCCTTCCGCACATATGTTAGAACCCTCTGACTAAAATATATTTTCGGTATTTTTGTACTTTTAACTATACATTTTGGATGTTTTGTTTTATTTTTGTTAGGGGACATTAATGATGTCCCTATTATAAATTTGCATTGAAAGGCGTGATTGTACGATGGAACTATGGTTCACTGAAAAACAAACAAAACATTTTGGGATTACGGCGCGTATTAACCGCACATTACATACGGAGCAAACAGAATTCCAAAAGCTTGATATGGTTGAAACGGAAGAGTTCGGAAACATGCTTATTTTAGATGGCATGGTTATGACAACAGAAAAAGATGAGTTCGTTTATCATGAAATGGTAGCGCACGTACCTTTATTTACACATCCAAACCCTGAAAACGTATTAGTTGTAGGTGGTGGCGATGGCGGTGTTATTCGTGAAGTGTTAAAACACCCAAGCGTAAAGAAAGCAACTCTTGTTGAAATCGATGGAAAAGTAATTGAGTATTCTAAACAATACTTACCATCAATTGCAGGCGCATTAGACAATGAGCGTGTAGAAGTAAAAGTAGGAGACGGTTTCTTACACATCGCGGAAAGCGAAAATGAATATGACGTAATTATGGTAGATTCTACTGAACCAGTAGGACCAGCAGTAAACTTATTTACAAAAGGATTCTACGCTGGAATCTCTAAAGCGTTAAAAGAAGACGGTATTTTCGTTGCACAAACGGACAACCCTTGGTTCACACCAGAACTAATTACAACTGTGTTTAAAGACGTAAAAGAGATTTTCCCAATTACTCGTTTATACACAGCGAACATTCCAACTTACCCAAGTGGTCTTTGGACGTTCACAATTGGATCTAAAAAACATGATCCATTAGAAGTAAGTGAAGAGCGTTTCCACGAAATCGAAACGAAATACTACACAAAAGAATTACACAATGCAGCATTCGCATTACCGAAATTTGTTGGCGATTTAATTAAGTAAGAAATCGAGTTTGAACAAATAAAGTGTAGGTAGCTCATTTAAGGTGTTTGTCCAGAAGACTTGAACATGCTAGCTACTTACACTCCTGTAAAGAAAATCGTCTTCTTATTGTTAAAAAAGAAGACACCGGTAAATCGAGAAAGAGGAGCAGTTCGCTCCAAATTTGAGAAATAATGAAAGGTTGGGATACCTTAAGTTCCACATAAGGAGGAAAAGAATATGCGTTTTGATGAAGCTTATTCAGGTAAAGTATTTATTAAAAGTCATCCAAGTTTTGAAGAGTCAAAGGTAGTTATTTACGGGATGCCTATGGATTGGACAGTAAGTTACCGTCCAGGTTCTCGCTTTGGCCCTGCACGTATTCGTGAAGTATCAATCGGTCTTGAAGAATATAGCCCATATTTAGATCGTGAATTAGAAGAGGTAAAATATTTTGATGCGGGTGATATCCCATTACCATTCGGAAACGCACAACGCAGTTTAGACATGATTGAAGAGTATGTATCAAAACTTTTAGATGCCGATAAGTTTCCACTAGGTCTCGGCGGTGAGCACTTAGTGTCTTGGCCAATTTTTAAGGCAATGGCAAAAAAATATCCGGATTTAGCAATCATCCATATGGATGCTCATACTGATTTACGTGAGTCGTATGAAGGGGAGCCTTTATCCCACTCTACACCTATTCGTAAAGTGTGCGATTTAATTGGTCCGGAAAACGTATATTCTTTCGGTATTCGTTCTGGAATGAAGGAAGAATTCGAATGGGCAAAAGAAGTAGGTATGAACTTATATAAATTTGACGTATTAGAACCGTTAAAAGAAGTATTACCGAAACTTGCAGGACGCCCAGTCTATGTCACAATTGACATTGACGTATTAGACCCAGCTCACGCTCCTGGAACAGGAACATTAGAAGCTGGAGGTATCACATCTAAAGAATTATTAGATTCCATCGTAGCAATTGCAAATTCAAATATAAATGTAGTTGGAGCAGACTTAGTAGAAGTAGCTCCTGTCTACGACCATAGTGATCAAACACCAGTCGCAGCAAGCAAATTCGTGCGGGAAATGCTGCTCGGTTGGGTGAAGTAAAAGCGGAATCGGCTTGCTCAGAATGTGAGGGGGATGGAGCTTCAGACATAGAGGCGTTTTTTGCCTCGAAGGAAGAAGCGAAGCCACCGATCATTCTAGCCGATGCAGCTAGATAAAATAAAAGTGAAGCCGACTGTTTAGACCCGGTGACTAAGGTTCTTTCCTGCAAAAGGTGTTTTTTACCTTTTGGCAGGGAAGGTTCTTAGACGCAAGGGGCTAGGAGACGTAACTCGATAGCATAAAAGCGGAGGCAGCTGGCTGAGAATCGCAGGTCATTGGAACGCTCGACTGAGAAGCGCTTTTGGCGCAGACCGAGAGTATGAAGTGGCCAGAGATTCTAGCTGCCGTAGCTGGATAAAATAAGAGCCCTCTATATGAATAGGGGCTCTTATTTTGTCGATATATTTAAAAAATCGTCGATATAATTTCATTTATCATCGTACAACCCAAAAAAAGAGCTATTCTCAAACGATGAGAATAGCTCTTTTTCTTATGCAACCTTCTCTTCCGAAGGAATGCCGCGAATTTCATCAGCAGAACGGATTGGGTATTTGCGGAATATGACCGATCCGATATATCCAACAATAGTGGTAACGATTCCACATAATACAGCAGCAATTGTTACTTTTACAACGTCATTAAATCCGAATAAGACAAGAAGTCCAGGGATTGGTGATGCTGTTCCTGGTGCGTTATTAACGAGCTGGAAGAGAGATGTAATAATACCAGCAAGTGCACCGCCAACGAAGTTTGTCGCATAAATTGGAATTGGATTTGCTGAAACAACATCGGCTTGTGTTAAAGGCTCGATTGCTACAGCGATTGTATCTTTCTTTGAACAAATTTTTAGTCGCTTAAAGAAAATAAAGTTCATCGGGGCTGAGGCTGCTACGGCAAGACTACCAATTGCCATTGGTAAACCTGTTAATCCAAGCATTGCAGTTAGTGCCATAGAACTTAATGGAGAGGTAGAGATAACTGTTATTAATCCACCAAGCATAATACCCATAATGATAGGACTTTCAGTAGTTGCAACTGAAATCATAGAACCGATTTTACCGAGTGTTGCATTTACGAGCGGATCCATAAGCATGGCCATTCCGCGTGAAATTGGTGCAGCAATAAATAAAATTGCTAAAAACTCTACACCAGCTGGTAATTTTTTCTCGATAAATTTCACGACGAAAGCGCAAACGTATCCAGCGAAAAATCCTGGTAAAATACCGAAACCACTAGTAGCGATACCGATTAAAACAGCATATACGGGTGAAACACCGATTGCTAGTGCGACTAAAATTGCCGCTGCAACACCGCTCATACTACCAGAAGCTTCTCCTACTGATTGTAAAAAGTCATTATGAAACATTTCTCCACCGATATAACGATGAAATGCTTCAATAAGAAAACTTGCGATTGCTGCATTAGCTAAAGCACCCATTGCTTTCATGCCGTAAGGAGCACGGTAACTAAAAAGTGTAAATAGACAAAGTACAACAAGTAATAGTGCTAAACCTTGCAAGATAGCCATTTGAAAACTGTCTCCTTTGATTTTTGTAATAAAAATTTGTATCATTCAATAATAATATAAAAGTTCATGAAACGGAAAATTTTTTATTGGGAAATTGCTATAAGGTGAAAATGCCTTACAATAATGTAAGGAAAGTGTAAGGTGTTTCGATAGAGTATAGTATGTCATTTTTCGTATAATACAAGTATAGATATAGGACTAGAGAAAAAGAAGTGCAAACAGGAGGCGCATGTATGAAATTGGTAATTAAAGTTTTAGTTGTATTTGCCATCATTTTAGGTGGAACAGCGTATTATTTGAACACAAAAACAGAAGGTGTACATGCTTTTGTAGACAACTTCTTTTCAAATAAAGAAATACAAGATTATTATGCGATTATAGATAAAGGTGAGAAAAAAGATGGAGAATACTTGTATACATTTAAAGGATATACAGAAGACGGAAAGTTACAAGTTGTGAAAAGAATGATGAACCGTGAATTGCATACGGGGGCATTTATAAAAATTTATGCAAAAGGTATGCAAGGAAAAGGATGGGCTGAAATCTCAAAAGAATCAATTCCGCAAAAAGCATTGGAAAAAATCGAAAAACCATAAAAGGAGCGACTCATGCGCTCCTTTTTTAGTGCGTTAAAATGGTGATAGATGTCTTTTCTTTGTTAGAAATGATTTTGGCACGTCCACCAATTGGGAAAGTGAAAATCGGGGTTGTATGCCCGAAACTTACGTTTGCGATGATAGGGATATGTGCAAGTTCAGGTTTTGAAGCGATCATTTCTTGAATGTCTTCTATCGTACATTCTGCACCTTTTTGCATCTTTCCTATGACGATGCCCTTTATGCACTCAAAATCTGGCTGTTGCATAAGGGAATGTAAATAACGATCAAAAGTTTTAAGGGTAGCTGTTCCAGTTAAACTATCCTCTTCAAGAAATAAAATTTTATCCTGTAAATTCGGCATATATGGTGTACCTTGTAGTAAATTCAATGTGCTCATATTACCACCGATAATTTCTCCAGTTGCTTCGCCTTCGTGAATTGCAACATATCCTTCATTTTTTATGAATTCTCGATTTTCCTGATCGATGTACCAAGAATCATCGCTCCATGTTTCAGATGGTAGGATTTCAATAGGCTCATTAGAAGTTAAGCATTTTAAAAAGTAATCGGTTGTATACTCGAGACCTTTTTTCATTCCAAATGAAGAGAAGTGGGGTCCTGAATATGTAACAAGTCCTGTTTTTGTATAAATTGCATTATTTAAAGCAGTGATATCAGAATAGCCACAGAAAAATTTGGGATTTTCTCGAATTAAATCGTAATTGAGATGTTTTAATAAACCGTTAGAATTGTATCCACCAAGTGTCGTCAAAATAGCTTTTACATTTGGGTCTTTAAATGCTTCGTGGAGATCTTGAACGCGTGAAGAAATAGAAGAGGAAGCGAATTGATCTATCTCATCAGCATATGTTGAGAATGTAACTTGAAAGCCCATGTCAGTTAATCTTTTTATAGCAAGCTCTTGGTTCGTATTTGAGACAATACTTAAACTACAAGATGGTGAAATAACTCTAATTTCATCACCTTTTTTCAATTTTGTTGGTAGCATATAACTCACCCCTTTAAATGAAAGAATATTTAGATTTAAAAAATATTTTATCATATGAAATAAAGTGAAAGTGAATTATTTTTTGAAATGGAGTTTTCCTGATTTTTCAGCAGACAGACAGAGGTTTTTTTTGATATGATAGGAAAAGTGATTTATTATATACATTATTTAATATCTATAACATTTGAAAGGTGTGCAAGACGTGGAGAAACAACTTGCAGGCTTGCCGGTACACGTTCATTTCGTAACAGAAATCCGTGAAGGGGCGAGGAAGGAAACCGTTGCTTTTGAAGCAAATGGTCAATACTATGTAAAAGGTCAAAGTACATATGTAACATTCCAAGAGCCGAACGAACAGGGCGAAGTGAAAACAATTATTAAAATTCAAGGTGAACAAGTTCTCATTATGCGTTCAGGTGCTGTTTCAATGCGTCAAACGCATGTGAAGGGTGAATGGACAACTGGTACGTATACGAGTGAACTTGGTACGTTTGCATTGCAAACGAAAACTGATAACGTTCTTTTTAAATGGTCGGATGAAAAGAAAAAAGGACAACTCTTCTTAACGTACGCATTGCTTCTAAGTGAACAAGAAGCTGGCAGATATACAATTACACTTAATTTGAAGGAGGCAAAATAATGAATTCTTTAGAACAAGTAAAAGGATTAATTAAAGAAGAAATTCAAGCTGCTGTATTAAAGGCAGAATTAGCGACAGAAGAACAGATTCCAAACGTTGTATTAGAATCTCCAAAAGATAAAACAAACGGTGACTTCTCTACAAATATGGCAATGCAACTTGCACGCGTTGCGAAAAAAGCACCTCGTATGATTGCAGAGGAATTAGTTGCAAACTTCGATAAAGCAAAAGCTTCTATTGAAAAAATTGAAATCGCAGGTCCTGGTTTCATTAACTTCTACATGGATAATAGCTACTTAACAGACTTAATCCCAACAATCGTTAACGCTGACGAAGCTTACGGTGAAACGAAAACTGGTAAAGGTGAAAAAGTACAAGTTGAGTTCGTATCTGCGAATCCAACAGGTGACCTTCACTTAGGACATGCACGTGGTGCAGCAGTAGGTGATACGCTATGTAACCTATTAGCAAAAGCAGGATATGACGTATCTCGTGAGTACTACATTAATGACGCTGGTAACCAAATTCATAACTTAGCTCTTTCTGTTGAAGCTCGTTACATGCAAGCTTTAGGATTAGAGAAAGAAATGCCAGAAGACGGATACCATGGTGCGGACATCATTGGAATCGGTAAACGTTTAGCAGAAGAATTTGGCGA
Source organism: Bacillus sanguinis (assembly GCF_018332475.1). GTDB lineage: Bacteria > Bacillota > Bacilli > Bacillales > Bacillaceae_G > Bacillus_A > Bacillus_A sanguinis. Next base: position 14,130 of record NZ_BOQB01000053.1, read on the forward strand.
TCGTTATGCGAAAGCTGATGAAAAAGAAAGCTATGAGTTCTACCGTGAGTACGGTTTAAAATATGAGCTAGCAAAACTTCAAAAAGACTTAGAAAGCTTCCGTGTTAAATTCGATGTATGGTTCTCAGAAACATCATTATATAAAAACGGAAAAATCGATCAAGCTCTTGCGGTATTAAAAGAGCGTGAAGAGATCTTTGAAGAAGATGGAGCAACTTGGTTCCGTTCAATGACTTACGGTGACGATAAAAACCGTGTATTAATTAAAAACGATGGTTCTTACACATACTTAACACCAGATATCGCGTATCACCGTGATAAATTAGAGCGTGGTTTTGATAAATTAATCAACATTTGGGGTGCTGACCACCACGGTTACATTCCTCGTATGAAAGCTGCTATTCAAGCGCTAGGTTACGATAAAGAAACACTTGAAGTAGAAATCATCCAAATGGTGCAACTGTATCAAAATGGTGAAAAAATGAAAATGAGTAAGCGTACAGGTAAAGCAGTTACACTTCGTGAGCTTATGGAAGAAGTAGGCGTGGACGCAATGCGTTACTTCTTCGCAATGCGTAGTGGTGATTCTCATTTAGACTTCGATATGGACTTAGCTGTATCAAAATCTAATGAAAACCCAGTTTACTATGCACAATATGCACATGCTCGTGTATGCAGTATCCTTCGTCAAGGTGAAGAGTTAGGATTAGCTACAGGCGGAGATGTGAACTATAAACTTGTTACTTCTGAGAAAGAAGTAGAGTTACTGAAAAAACTTGGTGAATTCCCAGCAGTAGTTGCGGATGCAGCGCAAAAACGTCTACCACACCGCATTACAAACTATGCATTTGAATTAGCAGCAGCATTACACAGTTTCTACAATGCAGAAAAAGTATTAAATCAAGATAACGTAGAATTAAGTAAAGCTCGCTACGAGTTAATGAAAGCAGTACGCACTACACTTCAAAACGCATTAGCAATCGTAGGAGTATCTGCACCAGAAAAAATGTAATTAAGAAAAGCGGAGCCGATTTTTCGCTTTCGGTAAAAGGCAATCACACGATGTTGTGATTGCCTTTTTATATGGAAATAATAAAAAAATTTTTTTCAAACAAAAGGATAAGTTGCGTCGTCTTATATAAATGACAGGAGGTTGAAGATGGAAGAGAAGGTAGAAGAATTAATTGATATATATAAGCAGCAAATATATTCCCTATGTTATAAATTAGCGAAAACAAAAGAAGATGCGGAAGATATTTTTCAAGAGACGTGGATAAAAGTTTTTTCATCACGAGACCAACTTTCTTACGTGGAGAATTATAAAAAGTGGATTACTACAATTTGTGTTCGTACGTTTTATGATTTTTATCGTAAAAAGAAAAGATGGAAAGATCGCGTATTGGATTTGTTTCATAAAGAAGATGGTGGAGAAATAGATTTCGCAGATGAAGTGAATATATCAGAAGAATTTATTCAAAAAGTGGAAGCGGAAATGATACAGGAAGTTATACAGTTATTGAATGAAAAATATAAAACCGTGCTCGTACTCTACTACTATGAACAATATTCTTACAAAGAAATGAGCGAAATATTAAATATACCGATTGGTACGGTGAAATATCGTCTTAATTACGCGAAGAAGCAAATGCGAGAACATTTGGAGGGGTTCGTTCATGAAGGAAGATAAATTTGATCAGATGATAAAGAGCAGCTTAGCAGGAAAGGTAATTCCAAGCGAAGAGTTAATAAATAATACGAAGCAAGGCGTACGAAAGGCTCAGAAACTAGAGAAGAGGTGGATGATTTGTATTCACGCCATTTGGATTGTTTTGTTAACATTTGTTATAGAACAATTTGTCACTCATTTGGATCATAAAATCTCTATGTTGGTAGCAATTGTGATTATGATGCATGTATACATTCCGATATATGTTGTAATACAGTCATTTTTAAAGAAGGAGTATAAATTACATGAAAGAGTTCGTTAATCCGTTTGTAATATTTGAAGTAGCAGGAGTGACAATGCTTGTAGCTTTTATAGCACTTTTAATATGTGTTGCATCATGGGTATATACAGATGCTAAAGCACATCAAATGAGTAAAGGATGGAGTGTTTTAGCAGTTATATTGCCATTCTTTATCGGATTTTTATTATACATGGTGAGAAGAAGTAAAAAGAAAGTTGAAGGAGAATATAAGATGAATTTTGTTAAGAAGCAGAGGATAACATTAGTTGCGATATTGGCAAGTACAATGTTTGTATTACTTAGTGGCTTTACTTTTGCACAAACGTTAGATGATGCATGGAGAGCTGGTGATATATATTTAGAAAATGAGAAGCAAGGGGAGACAAGTTACGAGGCAAAATTCTCATCATGGGATATTGCCGGTAAAGATATTGAACTTCAGTATGAAAAGGATACAGAAGTGACATTTTCTTATGAGACAGATGCAAAAAGAGGGAACTTATGCTTTAGTGTGTATGAAAGACAAGGAGAAGGTATAAGTGAATTAAAGGAAATCTGTGAATCGAAAAACGGTACTTTTACAGTTACGTTGAAAGCAAATGAAAAATACGTATTGAATATAAGTGGTGTAATGGTGAAAGATGGATTTGTAAAAGTAAATTGGGAAGAGAAATAAAAGAGGCCCTGTAAAGGGCCTCTTTTCTATTGAATAGTATAAGAAACAGAAAAGCTCACAGGACTGTAGTAAACGAAAGGTGCATGAAATTGAACGTACATATTTCCATCTGTTTTTGCAGTGAAAATTCGGCCGTAACCATCAGAATAACGTCCAATAAGGTTATGATTTGAGTCATAAACACTGTAACTAGGAGTTTTACTGTTAGGTTGAATTGTTAGCTCTTGCCCTTTTTGAAGGAAAATAGGTTCTTGTTCAGAACTACCTCCAGTTTGCAAAGAATAAAATTTTGTAAAGCTTTGTTCCTGAGTGGCAGCAGCGACCTTGGTTTCAGGAATAAACGCGGTAGCACCAGTAATTCCTGCTAAAGTTAACGCACCTGCTAAAATCATTTTTTTCATAGTAGAAAAGCCTCCTTATTAGTTGTAATCGTTTTTGTTACAGTTAATATTGTATACGATAATGAGTAGGAGAAAATATGCTTTTATGCATATATATTTTTTCTCAATAAAAGGCCACTGATTTTTATCAGTGGTCTTTTACAAATGATTAAGCAGCTTTCTGTTCTGTTTGCGTAACAGGTTTTTGAAGAGTGTTATAAACACCAGTTCCGATTACTTCTAGTGCCATTTTCATACGTTCAGGTGAAATATTCTCAAATACGTTATCCTGAGGTGTGTGATATACCTTTTCGATATGGTAGATTAATGGATTCCAACTATCGACACCCATCCAAATAAATAGAGCTGCAGGAATACCAACTTCAGCAAACGGTACGTGATCACTAGAGCCAAATTTCCCTTGCAGAACGAGGTCATTATTTAATTGTTTACTTGCTTGTAAGGCTGCATCTGTTACAAGGTTTGGAGAACCGTTAGGCGTCATAGCATATAAATTCTTTGCTTTATCGTAATTTGTTGCGACCATGTCTGCGTTAAAGACACCTAAAATTCGATCGCGTTCTTTTTGGGATAAACTATTAACGTAATAATCAGAGCCAAGTAAGCCAGTCTCTTCAGAACCAAAAGCAATAAAACGAATTTCTTTATCAGTTTCTACATTTTGAAAAGCACGAGCTAACTCTAATACTAATCCTGTACCAGAAGCATTATCGTTTGCTCCAGGTGCTCCAACAACACTATCGTAGTGTGAACTTACAACGACAGCTTTTTCATTACCTGTACTGTTTTTGGGTTTCTTTTTAGCGATGACGTTTAATGATGTTAAATTAGATTCATGTCTCGCTTTTAGGGAAAGAATTGTTGTTCCTTTTTTAGCGATTTCTTCTTTAAATGCATTTCCTTGTGCATAAGCAAGACCAAAGACAGGGACAGACTGCTTTTTCGTTAGACGGGGATTGAAAGTTTGTCCGTAGTTTCCACGACCGCCAATTAAACTGTATAAAAGAACACCTTTTGCTCCTTTGCTAACAGCATTTTCAACTTGTTTATTATAGTCAGCTACTGTTGTTCCTCTTTCAAATAGAACAATCTTTCCATTTACTTCATTTGGAATATCCTCTAATTTTGTCCCACCTTGAACAAAGATAAGAGGAGCTGTAATAGCTTCTGTAGAAATTAGTGCGTTAGGAGCAGCGCCAGCTTGCCAATTACGCTTTGTGGATAATGGAGATTCAATAAAGCCAACGTATTGATCAGGCACTTGAAATGGCTGATATTCTACTTCATAGCCCATTGATTTAAGTTGCATACCAACGTAGCGGGAAGCCCATTCTTCTGATTTTGTCCCACCAGGGCGAGGACCAATTGTTTCAGATAAGAAACGAATGTGTTCGATGGCGCGGCTTGCATCAACCTGTTTTGTGATAGGTGAAATTTGTGTGATTTCTGACGTGGAATCAGCTTTGGCTTGTCCGATTGGAGCTAAGCTAACAGCGAGTGATACAGCAAGCAAAGAGCTTACTATCTTTTGTTTCAAAGATTTTTTCATTTTTTCCTCTCCCATTCTTCTATTCTCTCTGACTGACAAAAGAAGACGGATAACAACTTCATTTTACCTTTATTTTTATTATTTTTCAATATTCTGACATTGAGAAATAATAAAAGTTATATGCATATTTGCATATTTTTGATGGAGATATGTATGCTATCATTTTAAATGAAGGTTCGCTTTCTGCTTGGAAAGCTCCTACATTGCATGAATCTAGTGTACCCAAACTTTAGATTATGTGGAGAAAAGAATCCTATAGGGTTTCTTTTCTCATGTTTGAATCATGTGATGATAAATATGTTTCCGCATTTCATACTTATTATCAGTGATATATGTAAGGCATCCATATGAAAATACGAGGCTGTTCAAAGGTTTTCCGTACTTTTGGACAGCCTCACCCCGTTAAAAGGGCGATACTCTATGTATCGTCCTTTTTTGCATAAAAAAACACCCAATCAAATGTTTACTTGATTGGGTGTGAAAAACTATTAATAATATTTTTTTCGTTTTGTAGCTAAAATACTTAACAATCCAGCTAGTATAAGTACGATGCCCACTGTTTGAGTAGGATCATTTTTGTGACCTGTATTTGGAAGTTCTTTACCCGTATTTCGGCCATCTTGCTGTTTGTTTATCTGTGTTTCAGGATTTCCTTTTTCTGATTCTTCGGAAGTTCCCTTACCATGTGTTTCGGGATTTCCTTTTTCTAGTTCTTCAGAAGTTTCTTTTCCTGTTTCCTCTTCTTTATTAGGAGGAGTAATTGGTTTATCATCTCCATCTGATGAAGAGTCGATTTTTTTATTTGAAACTGTAACTTGTAGTGGTGTGGCTTGAGCTTTTTCAATTGTAAAGTTTATTGGTGATGCATCTAATTGATAGCCTGTAGGAGCCTTTGTTTCCACTAATTGATAATTGCCAGGCTTCAAATCATTTACGATTAATTTACCATGCCTGTCTGTTTGTAAACCTTCTCGTACTACTTTTCCGTCTTGATCTAAAATATTGAAAATGGCACCTTCAAGTGTTCCATGGTGATCCATATCAACTTTAGTTAACTCCATTGAACCTGTTGTTAAACTATTTAAAGCAGTAACAGAAGTAACTTGAGATTGTCCTTTCGCAATTGTGAAAGGAATTAGTTTAGCGCTTAAATCGTATCCAGTAGGAGCTTTCGTTTCGACGAACTGATAGTCACCCGGACGTAAATCAGAAACAGAAATTTTTCCACCTTTATCAGTAGTTAAATCAGAACGAACGTCGTTGCCGTTCATATCAACGATTTTAAAGATAGCTCCTTCAAGAGTAGAGTTGTCAACGTCGTCGACTTTAGTTAATACAACAGCGCCTTTCGTTAAGCTATTTGTAGCAGTAACAGAAGCTGTAGCCGTTTGACTTTTTTCAACAGTAAACTTGATAGGGTTTTGATTTAAGTCGTAATGAGTAGGAGCTTTCGTTTCAATAAACTGATAGTCTCCAGGACGTAAATCAGAAACAGAAATTTTTCCATCTTTATCGGTAGTTAAATCAGCACGAACGTCATTGCCGTTCATATCAACGATTTTAAATACTGCGCCTTTAAGAGCAGAACCGTCAATGTCATCTACTTTAGAAAGTTCCACAGCGCCTTTCGTTAAGCTATTTGTAGCAGTAACAGAAGCTGTAGCCGTTTGACTCTTTTCAACAGTAAACTTGATAGGATTTTGATTTAAGTCGTAATGAGTAGGAGCTTTCGTTTCAATAAACTGATAGTCTCCAGGACGTAAATCAGAAACAGAAATTTTTCCATCTTTATCAGTAGTTAAATCAGAACGAACGTCATTGCCGTTCATATCAACGATTTTAAAGATAGCTCCTTCAAGGGTAACCCCGTCGATGTCATCAACTTTCGTTAATTCTACAGCACCTTTCGTTAAGCTATTTGTAGCGGTAACGGAAGCGATTTTTTCTTGTCCTTTTTTAACTGTGAACTTAATAGGTGTTTCGTTTAAGTCATAATGAGTAGGAGCTTTTGTTTCGATAAACTCATAGTCTCCTGGCGGTAATTCATCAACAACTAAACGGCCGTTTTTATCAGTAGTTAAATCAGTGCGGACGTCGTGTCCATCCTTATTAACAATTTTAAATACCGCACCCTCGAGTGTTGTATTTTCTTCAACATCATCCACTTTAATTAACTCCACACTACCTTTCGTTAAGCTGTTAGTAGCTGTAACGAAGACATGTTTTGTTTGACTTCTTTCAATTGTGAACTTAATAGGATCTTCATTTAAGTCATAATGTTTCGGAGCTTTCGTTTCAATAAATTGATAGTCTCCAGGTTGTAAGTCTTTAGCGATGATTTTTCCATCTTTATTGGTAACTAAATTCGTACGAATATCATTACCGTTCATATCAGTAATTTTAAATACCGCGCCTTCTAGCGTTTCTTTTGCATCTAAAGAGTCAACTTTCGTTAATTCAACGCCACCCTTAGTTAAGCCGTTTTTAGCAGTAACAGAAACATGAGTTGTTTGGCTTTTCTCAATAGTGAAAGGAATCGGTATTTGATTTAAATCATAATCTTTCGGAGCTTTCGTTTCCACGAATTGATAATCTCCTGGTCTTAAATTAGAAGCAGAAACTTTCCCGTCTTTATCAGTAGTTAAATTTGTGCGAACAATTTTACCTTTCGCATCAATGATGTTAAATACTGCATCAGAAAGTTTTGTATCTGGATTTATATCATCCACTTTAATTAAATCTACAGCACCTTCAATTAAGCTGTTCTTAGCAGTGACTTGTAACTTCTCTGCTTGGCTTTTCTTAATTGTAAATTTAATCGGTGTAGCATCTAGTTTATAGTGCTTCGGAGCCGTTGTTTCAATAAATTGATAGTCTCCAGGATGTAAATCAGAAATAGAAACTTTACCTTTCGCATCTGTTGTAATGTCAGTGCGAACGTCATTTCCTTTCATATCAACAATTTTAAACACTGCCCCTTCAAGAACAGTACCATCAATATCATCCACTTTAGAAAGCTCTACCGCACCTTTTGTTAAACTATTTTTAGCAGTAACAGAAATCGGTTCGGCTTGTCCTTTTTCGATAGTGAAAGGAAGTGGTTCTTTATTTAAATCGTAATGTTTCGGAGCCGTTAGCTCAATGAATTGATAATCTCCCGGACGTAGGTCAGAAACGCTAATTTTACCTTGTGAATTTGTTGTAAGTTTCTCGCGAATTACAGTACCCTTCATATCAACAATGTTAAATACTGCGCCTTCAAGAGTAGTACCATCGACGTCATCTACTTTAGTAAGTTCCACGCCGCCTTTTGTTAAACTATTTTTCATAGTAACAGTAGCAATATTTTTCTGGCTTTTTTCAACTGTAACTACCATTGGCTTTTTGTCTAAATCATAATGTTTAGGAGCCGTTGTTTCGACAAATTGATACGTACCAGGACGTAAGTTTTCAACAATAATTTTTCCTTCACCGTTCGTTTTTAAATCTGGTTTAATTACAGTACCGTTTTGATCTAGTAAATTAAACACGGCATCGGCAAGTTTTGTTTGATCGTTTAAATCATCCACTTTAATTAATTCGATACTACCTTGTTTTAAACTATTTTTAGCGGTTAAAGAAATAGTCTCCTTTTGCCCTTTTTCAATAGTGAAATTGATTGGTGTTTCATCTAAAACGTAATGCTTAGGAGCTTCTGTTTCGATGAATTGATAATCACCAGGACGTAGGTCGTTAATTTCAATTTTCCCTTTACCATTTGTAACAAGACTTTTATGAATTACAGTACCCTTCATATCAACAATGTTAAATACTGCGCCTTCAAGTTTAGTACCATCGATGTCATCTACTTTAGAAAGTTCCACTGCACCTTTTGTTAGAGCATTTTTGGCCGTAACATGAAGCGTTTCAGTTTGGCTTTTCTTAATTGTAAATTCGATCGGTGTTTTATTTAAATCGTAGTGTTCAGGAGCAATTGTCTCAACGAATTGATACGTACCAGGACGTAGGTTTTCAACAACAATTTTTCCTTCAACATTTGTTTTTAAGCCTTCTTCAACTATCTCTCCGTTTGCATCTAATAAATTAAATACAGCATTAGGGAGCTTCGTATCAGTATTAATATCATCAATCTTTGTTAGTTCAACGCTACCTTTTTTCAAAGTGTTTTTACCTGTAACATTGATCTCTTTCGTTTGACTTCTTTCAATTGTAAATGGAATCGGTGTTTCGTCTAATACATAGTGCTCAGGAGCCTTTGTTTCAATGAACTGATAGTCTCCAGGACGTAAATCAGAAACAGAAATTTCACCATTGTCGTCTGTAATAAGGTTTGTGCGAACCTCGTTACCCTTCATATCAACAATTTTAAAGATTGCACCTTTCAGCATTGTACGATCGATGTCATCAATTTTCGTTAATGTGACTGCACCTTTCTTTAAGCTGTTAGTAGCAGTAACAGTAATGTTTTCTTTTTGACTTTTTCCGATAGTGAACGGAATAGGATCTTTCCTTAAGTCATAGTCTTTTGGAGCTTTTACTTCAATAAATTGGTAGTCACCTGGACGTAAGTCAGAAGCAGAAACTTTACCGTGCTCATCGGTAGTTAACCCTTTACGAACTACCTTTTTCGTATCATGAGCATCAACAATTATAAATTCTGCACCTTCAAGAGTAACGCCATCAATGTCATCAACTTTTGTTAAAGTAACGCCACCTGTAAGTAAGCTATTTGTTACAGTGACAGGGACTGGAAGATCATCCTTGCTACCTTTTTGAATCGTGAACTTAATAGGTGTTTGATCTAATTTATAATGTTCAGGAGCTGATGTTTCAATAAATTGATAATCTCCTGGTGCTAAATCAGGAATAACTATTACTCCGTAATCATCTGTTTTTAAATCTTTCGCAATTTCTTTGCCAGTTGCGTCTTGTAGTGTAAACACTGCGCCGGCAAGAGCGATACTACTCTCCACATCATCTTCTTTAATAAGTTTAACTTTTCCTTTCGTTAAACTATTTTTAAATGTAAGTGGAAGAAGTTTTTGTTGTCCTTTTTCGATTGTAAATTCAATTGGTTCTACATTTACATCGTAATAAGTTGGAGCCTTTGTTTCGATAAGTTTATAGTTACCAGGACGTAAGTCATCTACAACTAACATTCCTTTACTATTCGTAACAAGTTCCGTACGAGCATCTTCATTCGTATCTCTATTAACAATTTTAAATACTGCACCTTCAAGTGTTTCCTTTTCATTTGCAGCATTCACTTTTGTTAATTCAATACCGCCTTTTGTTAAGCTATTTTTAGCAGTAACAGTAATTGGTGAAGTTTCTTGACTTTCTTTAATCGTGAACTCGATAGGCTGTGTATTTTTATCGTAATACTTCGGTGCTGTTACTTCGATAAATTTATAATCGCCAGGGCGTAAGCCAGTAGCGATAGCTTTACCATCCGCGCCAGTTCTTACATTTTCGCGAATGACTTTCTTTTCATCATTAGCATCAACAATTTTAAATACAGCACCTGCAAGAGCTGTACCATCGATATCATCAACTTTCGTTAATTCAACATCTCCTGGTTTTAAAGCATTTTCAGCTTTCACAAGTAGAGTTTCTTTCTGACTTCTATCGATTGTAAATTCAATAGGTTCTGCTCGTAAAACGTAATGTTCAGGAGCAGCTGTTTCAATAAATTTATACGTACCAGGACGTAGCTTATCAGCTTTTGTTTTTCCATCAGCATCTGTAGTTAGGTCAGTACGAACATCATTATTATTTGCATCAACAATTTTAAATACGGCACCTTTTAGAGGTTTTTTATCACCGAATTCATCAACTTTTAATAATTCAACTTCGCCTGTTTTTAAACTATTTGTTGCCGTAACAGTAGCAAAAGACTGTTGGCTTTTGTCAATTGTAAACGTAATAGGATCTGTGTTTAACGTATAATCCTGTGGAGCTTTCGTTTCAATAAATTTATATGTGCCAGGCTCTAAGTCTTTAACAGTTACTTTACCATCAGCACCAGTTGTTACGTTTTCGCGAATAACTTTCTTTTCGTCATTAACATCAACAATTTTAAAGACCGCGCCTTTAAGAGCTGTACCATCGATGTCATCAACTTTTGTTAAAGTTACGCCACCTTTAATGAGGTGATTCGTTGCTGTAACAGTAAGTGCTTTTTGTTGGCTCTTTTCAATTGTAAATTTAATCGGTGTTTTATCTAGGTTATAATGTTTAGGCGCTTTTACTTCAACAAATTGATAATCTCCAGGACGTAAATCTTTTGCCTCGATTTGCCCTTGAGCATTTGTCGTTAATTTTCCGTAGCCAGGGATTATTTTGTTTTTTCGGTCCTGTACACTAAATACGGCCCCCGCTAAAGTTTCACCATTTTTATCAACTTTTGTTAGTATAGCCGAACCTTTAATTAAATTGTTTGTGGCTTCTTTTTCAATTACTGTTGTTTGATCTTCTTCGATTTTAACTTCAATAAGTTGACCATCTAATTGATAATGCTCAGGAGCCTTTGTTTCTTTTAAGTAGTAAGTTCCTGGTTTTAAATGATCTACAGTAATTTGTCCTTTATCATTTGTTGTTAATTCTTTATGTTTAGGAATGACTTGTTTGTTTTCATCCAGTAAAGAGAAAACAGCATGTTCAAGTTTTTCCTTACTGTGAGCATCAATTTTTGTAAGTACTACTTTCCCGACAAATTTCTTATTTGTAAGGGTGTAAGTTGTAACTTCTTTTGAACCTAGCTCAACAAGTATACCTTCTCTTAATTCTTTACTAATTACATAACCTTTAGGGGCTTTCGTTTCTTTAATTAAATATTTATCACGTCGTAAGTTATTAAACTTAGCGACACCGTCATTCCCTGTTGTAATTGTTCGAATAGCGGTTGTACCTGTTTGATCATATAAAGTAAATTCTGCTCCGGCTAATAATACTTTGTCATCTTTAGCATCAGCCTTTATTATTTGAAGGCTTCCGCGTCCTTTACTAGCAGAACCTCCTCCAGATCCAGAAGATACTTTAACTTCAACGAACTTAACATCTTCAACTTTCGTTAATGTTAAACGGTGACCAGTAATCGTCGCTTTATTACTTACCCGTTCATTATTATCTGCATTAATGAGTGTACGGTACTCTAAAATATAAGCTCGATTAATGGTATGAAGGAATTCAACTTTAAATTGTTGTTTCCCTGTATCGTTGTCTGTTATTACTTTGAGTTTATAGTCTGTTCCTTCTTTTAATTCATTTGCTGTATCTTTTGTTAAAGTACCATTTTCGGCTACTGTCGTCGGATATAGATGGAAAGACTTTTCATCTATTATTTGATTATCGGTCGGATCATCTGTTACGACTGCATTTTCAATAGTTGATTGACTCGGATTAATAGAAACGCTCCAATCAATATGCTTGTCATTTTGCTTCGCTGTTTTCGTAACACCGCTACCACCATTTGTGATCTTGAATGCACCATGAATACTAGCAATGGTTTCTGATCCGTCTTTTAAATCTGCATAATTATCGTAACGCTCATTAATTTGTTCACCTGCAAGTGAAGTTTTAAAGCTAATATGGTACGCCGTTTTAATTTCATTTTTAAAATGAATCGTTAATGTATTGTTATTATCTTTTGTCGGAGTTTCTATCGTATATTCGCTAGATGGAACAGGATCACCTACTTCAAATCCATGTGCACCACCAGTTAATTTCATGTGTCGAACTTCAATAGATTCCGGTATTAATTTTTGGTTATCTCTTAATACGTCAACGATAGAAGGATCCTTAATGGTTCTATTATTATAATTAAATCCAATATCCCATTTAATTTCTTTCGTTTGGGCGTTGTAAGCACCGTATTTAAATCCGTTTCCTTTTGTATAGCCGTCAGGATCGAATTTATCATTGGATGAACTATTTTTATCGTTCCCATTTATATCTTTCCATGATAACTTTGCTGTATTTTGGAATGAGTTATTTTTACTCTTATCCTCTTTTACTTTAGATAGGGTTTCGTAATTAAAGTCTGTTGTGTATGTGATAGTTAAAGTTTTATTCATATTAGACTTATAATCACCAGTTAGTTTCACTTCAAATCCTTTATCGGTTACATGAAGTGTGTAGTCATGCCCTAATTTAAGTTCTTTTGATCCATCAGTAATCTTGAAACTATTTTCCTGTAACGTTAGACCACCAAAGTCAAACGTATCCTTGATAACAGCATCGTTTAACACGTAGTTGTTATCATTGACAATAATTGTCCATTTTGTTGTTTTCGCATTGTAATCTGTATCGCCTGCATTTTTATTATGTTTCTTTATGATGTTTTGTTGTTGTAATGTAACTTTGTTTGTTTTACTTGAACCACCATCTGCGATAATTTTATTTTCGATTTCTCCATCTGCGATGACATCACCCGCGGCCTTTGATGTGTAAGTAATTACGTAGGCACTATCAATATCAGTAGTAAACTGTAAATCAAATCCCTCAGTCGTTTCTTTTACTGTGAAGTTTGTAGCGTCGTCACCAGTGACAATTTGCCCACTATTATTATAAGAAGCATTTTTGACAACAATAGAACTCCGATCAATTTTATGATCCTTATCTAGAATATCTTTTAAAAGAGCAGCCTCTTTTTTGATCTTTCTTTGGTCACCGTTGTAAGTGATCGTCCATTCGATTGTTTGTGTTTTTGGGTTGTACTTGCTAGTTTTTTCTAGATGTGTACCGCGTGAAACGGTTACAGTTGCATTTGTTGATACACTATCTTGATTATCACTAGATACTTTTGCATTGTTTTTGAAACTAGTAACACTTTCATCTGTAATCTTTGTTGCATATTCAATTTCATATGCTTTATTCGTTTCCTTTTTAAAGGCGATATTTAATTTATCAGAGGATGAAGTAAGTTCATATTCTTCCTTAGGAACTTCTGCACCACGAGTTGTCTTCCCGTTAATATCAACCTCTAAATAATAAACCTTAACAGAATCTTCGTTGAGGCTTGTCCCTTTTGGAATTTCATCTTGAAAGACGGCATTTGTAAGCTTATCTTTCGTTTTGTTCATTTCTACTTTCCAATTAATTTGATTCGTATTAATTGGTCTATCAGGTACACCTTTTTTATCTATAGATTTTGTTACTTTAGGTTTAAAATCAAGCTCAATAATAACGTCTTTTTCTTTAATAGGGAATGGGATTTGTTTTTCTGTAGTCCCTGTAATTTTTACTTCATTAAACTCCGTACGAATGTTTAAATGTCCAGCTATATTAGGATAATCGTCAATATATTCGTTAAAAGTCATCGTTACTTTGCCATCAGGCGTAACAACGAATGATCCAATCTTATTTCCTGTTCCATCTATTAAATCTTCTGTAATGGTATTGTGGACAATAAAGTAGTCTGGGAGTTGGAAAGTAAAGTAATCACCTTCTTTGGCGTTCAGCGATTTCAAGACTTCCCATGTAAAGTCGATTTGGGTAATAGAATTTGGATTTGGACGATTATCCGTATCATTAAATGGCTTACCGTCTTTATCCGTTAATGTGACACCTGTTAAAATGTTTTCTGTAATTTGCTTAGGTGATGGATCTGGATTATCAACAGGTTGCTCTGTTGTGTTATCACCAGGATTCTCCGTAGGTTGCTCTGCATCACCATTTTTTTGCTCATCCGCCGGTT
>NZ_BOQB01000054.1 GCF_018332475.1 Bacillus sanguinis
AGGTGGCAATTGCCACCTCTTATTTTTTATAGTAAATTAAGTACTTTTTCTACTTTGATTCCTTTATCTTGTAAAGAACGAAGGCGATTTACAACGTCCATAATTTCTTTGTCAAATGTAACGCTAATACCTTGGCTTTGTAGTTCTTTTTTTAATCCTTCAATAGAATCATCTATGTCGATGCCAAGCTCGTAATCTTGACAAACTTCAATTGTCTTTTTCACGAGTTTCACATAATTTTCTTGTAGTTTTGAATTTGTTTCAGTTAAAGCAGGTTGCTTCGGTTTTGCAGGCGCGACCGGTGCTGTCTCTTGCTTTGTAACTGGAGTTGGTACTGCTTTTTTCACAGGTGCTGGAGTAGATAATTCCACAGCAGCTTCTACACTTACTGGCTTCGGTGTTGGTACCGGAGTAGGTTTAGGTGCTACAGGTGTTTCTACTCGCGTAACAGGTTTTGGAGCCGGTGTAACTGCTTTTGGAGCTTCTACAACTACTTCTTTTTTCGGAGTAGCCTCTACAACAGTTTCTTCTTGCTCAGCAGCTTCTTTATTCTCTTTGCTCCACATAACGCGTTCAACTTCTAGAGAAACATTGTTTTTGTTCATCGCTGTTAATGTAACTTTACCAACTTCAGCGTTCCCAGTGAAATCAACAATTTTATAAATAACACTCTTGTTCCAATCCACGTTTCCGCTCAAAAATAATTCTTCGTTACATTTCGGCGTTAAGCCCTCGATTTTAATTTCTGCGTTTACACCGTTTTCACTATATACCATAATTAGCGAAGCATTTACATCTTCGTCTGCTAACATTAGTTCACGTACCATTTTGCCGGTGCGTACTTGCGTTTTCTTCTTAACTGACATCTAATTTCTCCTCTCAAAAATTCAGTAATAATAAAAAAATCGTATAACGAAAAATAATTGCTCACGAAGATTTATGATACCGATAATAAAAGCATCACGTCAACAATTAACTTTAATTATTTTGCATTTTTCTTATTTTCTTTATGAAATTTTTCAATTTGTAAAATTAGACAGAAGAAAAACAGCCTTTTGAAAGGCTGTTAAAAATTTGATTTTTTATATAGGAATTTATATAAAGCATAAAATAGGATAGCGATTAAAGCGTTTTGCCAAAAGGTTAGATGGTAAAGGAGATAAGGTTGTTTTCTAAAATAAATATTTACGAATATAGCTGAACAAAATGGAGTAGCAAAAGCGAGCCCGAATAGAATTCTTCTTTTCCAATTTATCTTTTTATTAAAAGAATAACGCTTTAATAAATATAAAATAAGTAGTATTCCTAGTACAATTAGTGAAATAGACAAAGTAGTTCCAGGGATGCTAAAAGGTGGACTTATTATATCGGTATCCTTTTCAAACAGGAAAATGAAAAGAGAAGCAAGGGCATCCATTCCAAACTGTATAGCAAGAAGTAAACTAATAACAAAACCAATGAAAGAAGTTTTTTCTAATTTTGTTTGGGCGGGTAAAGCGGATATAAGTTCATCGCAGTAAGATTGTAAATCATTTCCGAAAATGTCATAAGCATTTTTATTTTCAGCTTGTGCTTCGATAAGGTGGTCTAATATTTCTAACAAAAGTTCTTCTACTTGATGTTCGGGTACATTAGATAACCGAAGATATACTAGCATATCACCATAAGCAGTTTCGTTTTCGGAAGTTAGAAGCTCACGTTTTTTATTATTCAATTCAATCATGTCTTGTGCATTCATCCCTATCACTCCCCTTGTAATAAGTTGTTTACGGTTGTTGAAACCATTCCCCAGCTTTGTTTAAATTCTTCAAGCTGTTCTAATCCTTTATCGGTTACGTGATAATATTTACGTTTTGGACCGAGTGAGGATGCTTTTAATGTTCCTTCAATCAATTTTTCTTTTTGCATACGTAACAATAACGGATATATGCTTCCTTCGCTTACGAATGTAAATCCGTATTTACTTAATTTTGTACTCAGTTCATATCCGTACACTTCTTCTTGTGAAATGATGTATAGGATGCAACCTTCGAGCACACCTTTTAACATTTGGCTGTGCATGATTTCACCACCTATTATTCAGGTAACTTGCGTTGCAAGGTAGCCGATATCCAAATTGTAACATTCAGTAACTTGCAACGCAAGTTACTGAAGTGGAAAACTTTAATGCGTGTTAAAATTTCAACGTTTCCCATACTAACGAGAGGAGGGAAGCGTATGAAACCATTTATGCCAAAAATCGTGTACTTTGAACCGAGGGCACTTGAATATCCGCTTGGAAAAGAGTTGTATGAGAAGTTTACGAAGATGGGATTAGAAATTCGTGAAACGACATCTCATAATCAAATTAGAAATTTGCCAGGTGAAAATGATTTGCAAAAGTATCGTAATGCAAAGGCAACGCTTGTCGTTGGGGTGAGGAAGACATTAAAGTTTGATACGTCAAAACCGTCAGCTGAATATGCAATCCCGCTCGCAACAGGGTGTATGGGGCATTGTCATTATTGTTATTTGCAAACGACACTTGGGAGTAAGCCTTACGTTCGCGTGTACGTGAATCTTGATGAAATATTTGAGAAGGCAAAGCAATACATGGATGAAAGAGCACCTGAAATAACAAGATTTGAAGCGGCTTGTACATCAGACATCGTTGGAATTGATCATTTAACACATGCATTAAAGCGGGCGATAGAGTTTATTGGAGAAAGTGAATACGGGCGTTTACGTTTCGTTACGAAATATTCGCACGTTGATCATTTGTTAGATGCAAAACATAACGGGAAAACTCGTTTCAGGTTTAGTATTAATTCACGGTATGTGATTAAAAATTTTGAGCCAGGGACGTCACCGTTTGAAGAAAGAATTGAAGCTGCTCGTAAAGTAGCAGGCGCGGGTTATCCACTTGGCTTTATAGTTGCACCACTTTATATGCATGAAGGATGGGAAGAAGGATATCGTGAACTATTTGAGCGACTGTACAATGCATTAAAAGATTTATCGATACCAAACTTAACATTTGAACTAATTCAACATCGCTTTACAAAACCAGCAAAAAAGGTCATTCAAGAGCGTTATCCGAATACGAAGCTTGAAATGGATGAAGAGAAGCGTAAATATAAATGGGGACGATACGGCATCGGGAAATACGTATATAAAAAAGATGATGCGGAAGTATTGGAAGAAACGATAAGAGGTTATATATATGAGTTTTTTCCTGATGCAGAAATACAATACTTTACTTAAGAGGAGTCTGTATACAAATACAGATTCTTTTTTGTTTTATATATTTAGGCTTGTTTTCAACTTGTCACGTTATTCTTTCTGGTGTATCATTTTATTGATTGCTTCGTACGGAATGAGCAAAATGAAATTGGATGGAGGAAACCGATGCCTACCCCTAGTATGGAAGATTATATTGAACAAATTTATTTGTTGATTGATGAAAAGGGTTATGCCCGCGTATCTGATATTGCTGAAGCGCTTAGTGTACATCCATCCTCTGTAACGAAAATGGTGCAAAAATTAGACAAAGATGAATATCTAATTTATGAAAAATATAGAGGGCTTGTATTAACATCAAAAGGTAAAAAAATTGGAGAACGTCTCGTATATCGTCATGAATTGTTAGAACAATTTATGCGTATTATCGGTGTGGATGAAAGTAAGATTTACAATGATGTAGAAGGAATTGAACATCATTTAAGTTGGGAAGCAATTGACCGCATTGGTGATTTAGTGCAATACTTTGAACAAGATGGGGTTCGAGTGGAAACCCTCCGTGGTGTTCAAAAAGCAAATGAAGAGAAAAGTAATTAAGGGGAACGTATGTCGTTTCCTTTTTTATTTCAATCGAAAAGGATGGGAGAATTATGAAAGCGATTATTTTTGATTTTGATGGATTAATTGTGGACACAGAAACGATATGGTTTCACTCTTTCAGAGAAGCCGTTCGTGAGTACGGTGGGGAGTTACCTTTAGAGGAATTTGCAAAATGTATTGGGACGACAGATGATGTACTGTATGCATATTTAAATGAGCAATTAAAAGAGAAGTTTAACAAGCATGCATTAAAAGAAAAAGTGAAAACTTTACATAAAGAGAAAATGAAAACACCAGAAGCTCGTGATGGGGTAAAAGAATACTTAGAAGAAGCGAAAGAAATGGGATTAAAAATCGCATTAGCTTCTAGTTCATCTAGGGAATGGATTATTCCTTTTTTAGAAGAGCTACAAATTAGAGATTATTTTGAAGTTATTAAAACGAGAGAAGATGTTGAAAAGGTAAAACCAGATCCAGCACTTTATCAAATTGCGATAGAAGATTTAGGGGTTAATCCGTCTGAAGCCGTTGTATTTGAAGACTCGTTAAATGGATTGAAAGCAGCGATTGCAGCAGGATTAAAGTGCGTCGTTGTACCTAATGATGTGACACGGAATTTACCATTTGAAAATCATCACCTTCGAATTGAAAGTATGAAAGATAGAAGCCTGAAAGAAGTACTGCAAAATATAAAGAAAGACCGTATTTCCTAAAAGGAAGCACGGTCTTTCTTTTTGTTTTTTTTACCTTCAATGACAGTTAAATGAGATTGTTTTCTTTTACGCTTCAAAGTGGAAGGAGTACCTTTTTTCCCTTTGTCATTAGAAGCATTTGATTTAAAGAAAGAATTGCTTAGGGGTGCTACATTTTGTTTCCCATGTTTGCGGTTCGATTGTTTTGCAGCACGCTTATAAGAGCTTTGCGAATTTGCAGAACCACTAGAGTTTGTAAACATTTTGTAGAGTAAATAAAAGATACCAACGACAGCCAACATGATACCAATATTTCTTAACACTCCCATTGGGTCTGTAATAACAGATGAAACAAGGCCGAATATTGCTAATCCGATAATAAGCACAAATATAGCGAAAGTAAACGAACGACCGTTCATAAGGAACACCTCCTAAAAACATATATTAAAAATAGTATATTAACGATGAGGAAAGGAGTTGAACACCATTTTTAAATAATTATTGTTTGTTTTCTAAACGTAATAATTCTTCAAACGATGCAATGGCTACTTCCACTTGATCATCTGTTGGTTCTTTCGTTGTTAACAGTTGCAGCCATAATCCGGGATATCCAAGTATGCGTAATACTGGAATATCGCGTAATCGATTTGTAAATTGTAACACTTCAAAAGAAATACCGAGAACGACTGGAATTAATAAAATTCGGTTTACGACTCTGGCCCAAAGTGGATCTGTAGGGACAAGGAAATAAACAAACATGCCAATAATGACTGTAAATATAATAAAGCTACTGCCACAACGATAATGAAGGCGAGTTTGTTTTTGCACATTTTCTACAGTCATTGGAAGATTATTCTCATAGGCATTAATTACTTTATGCTCCGCACCATGGTACTGAAATACCCGCTTAATAAGTGGGGTTAAAGAAATAAAGTATATATAGCTCAATAATAGCATGAGCTTAATGACACTTTCGACAATGATTTGCCCTGTATGAGAGGGGAAAATCGGTCTCGTTAATTCAGCTAGTAGTGCAGGAACTGCTGTGAAAATGACTTTACCAAATATGAAAGATAAAACACCAACTGCTGCAACTCCTAATACCATCGTTAATTTCGATTGTTCTTCTTTGTTATTTGCGATTTGTTCGTCTTCTTCTGGGTGGACATCAAATCGTTCTGAAGCAAAGTTTAAATGTTTTGCTCCGTTCGCACTTGCATCCACAATAGCGGCAATACCTCGTAAAAATGGAATTTTTTTTAGGATAGATAATGCTTTATTACGAACGCGTGGTAATCGATAAAATTCAATCGATTTATCTTTACGACGAACCGCTGTAACAGTATATTCTCTACCGCCAAACATAACTCCTTCTATGACTGCTTGCCCGCCATATATTTGTTTTGACTCTTCTGCCATGTTAACACCAACCTGTATTTGTTTCTCTCTTATGTAGAAAAAGAGGCAATTGTCATACTGGGTTCTGTCATTTTGAAATAAGACAATCACCGAGTTTCCTTTATTTTATCGACAAATACAAGTATATGACAAGGGAAAATGTTACGGGAGTCGGACATTTCTTATTCTTTTTATAGACAAATTTCGCAGTATTTAAACATGGTTCAAAATAGTTTCGGGCATACTATTGAGCGGAGGTGTCGATGTGAGTCAAGAACAATTAGGAACAAGGAATTTTGTACAAATTGGTTTATTTGGTGGAGTCTTTTGGGGAGGGATATGGTATTTCCTTCATATATTTTCATTTACGGAAGCAGGACCGAACTATTTACTTTTACCATTTGCCTTTGGAAACTGGAAAGAAGGGGTATGGGGCAATGTGTCAGGAATTGTTTGTATGGGAATACTTTCGATTTTAATTGCCTTTTTATATAAAACGTTTTTAGCAAAGTTTGAAGGAATTCTTCCAGGGATGATTTATGGTCTATTTTGGTGGGCGTTACTATTTTTCGGAATGGGATTAATAGCGCCTGCCATTAAAAGTGCACTCCATTTACCGAAAGAAACAATTGTGACGACGATATGTATTTTTATATTGTATGGTGTGTTTATAGCATATTCTGTTTCCTACGCAGTAAATACTAATAAAGCTGAGCGAGAAGGGGCAGAGAAGACGAACTATTCAAATAAGTAACTCCTATGTTAAAATGTTGTATAGATATTTAATATTAAGGAGTTTTAAGCATATGAAAAAGGTACTCCTCGTAAACGGTCCTAACCTAAATCGCCTCGGTGTCAGAGAGGTAAATGTATATGGAAAGGGCACGCTAGCGACACTTGAAGCAGATATGAAACAAGAAGCAGAAACAATGGGAGTGGAGTTAGAATGTTTCCAATCGAATCATGAAGGTGCGATTATTGATCGTATTCATGAGGCGGAAGATATATATGAAGGGATCATTTTAAATCCTGGAGCATTTACGCATTATAGCTATGCGATTCGAGATGCGATTGCGAGCATTTCGATTCCTGTTATTGAAGTACATATTTCTAACATTCACCAGCGTGAGTCGTTCCGTCACGAATCTGTGACGGCAGCTGTTTGTGCGGGACAAATTGTTGGATTTGGTTTTTATGGCTATAAGTTAGCGTTATTTGCATTAATGGAGAAATTGAGGGAGGCATAAAGTAATGGAGAAAATCGAAAGATTAAGAAGTGCATTTGATGAGGCTGGTATTGACGGTATTTTGTTAACAAATGAACATAGTCGTAGATATATGGCTAACTTTACAGGAACAGCTGGTGTTGTACTGATTTCGAAAAATCGTGCTCAATTTATTACAGATTTCCGTTATGTAGAGCAGGCTACTAAACAAGCAGTTGGATACGAGATTGTACAGCATGCAGGATTAATCATTGATGAAGTTGCAAAGCAAGTGAAGGAACTAGGAATTCAAAAGCTTGGCTTTGAGCAAGATACTCTTACATATAGTTCTTATTCAGCACATAAAGAAGCGATTGATGCTGAATTTATCCCAACTTCTGGGCTTGTAGAAAAGTTACGCTTGATAAAGACTGATTCAGAGATTAAGATATTAAAGGAAGCTGCACAGATTGCAGATGCTGCCTTTGAACATATTCTATCATTCATTCGCCCGGGAGTATCTGAAATTGAAGTGTCAAATGAACTTGAATTTTTCATGAGAAAACAAGGAGCAACATCTTCTTCGTTTGATATTATCGTCGCTTCAGGTCTTCGTTCGGCATTACCGCACGGCGTGGCATCTGAAAAAGTGATAGAAACAGGAGATTTCGTTACATTAGACTTCGGCGCTTATTACAAAGGGTATTGCTCTGATATTACTCGTACGATCGCAGTTGGTGAACCATCTGATAAATTGAAAGAAATTTATAATATCGTTTTAGAAGCACAATTACGTGGTGTGAACGGTATTAAAGCTGGTTTAACAGGCCGTGAAGCGGATGCGTTAACGCGCGATTACATAACGGAAAAAGGATACGGTGAATACTTCGGACACTCTACTGGTCATGGAATCGGTCTTGAAATCCATGAAGCACCAGGTTTAGCGTTCCGTTCTGATACAGTACTTGAACCAGGTATGGCTGTAACAGTAGAACCAGGTATTTATATTCCAGGTATTGGCGGCGTACGTATTGAAGATGATATCATTGTAACAAGTGAAGGTAATGAAGTAATTACGAAATCACCAAAAGAACTTATTATTTTGTAATACACAGGAGGATTTTTTTACATGATTTCAGTAAACGATTTTCGTACAGGTTTAACAATTTCAGTGGATAATAGCCTTTGGCAAGTACTTGATTTCCAACACGTAAAGCCAGGTAAAGGTGCTGCATTCGTTCGTTCTAAACTACGTAACCTTCGCACAGGTTCTGTTCAAGAGAAAACATTCCGTGCAGGTGAGAAAGTAGAAAAAGCACACATCGAAAACCGTCGTATGCAATACTTATACGCAAGCGGTGAGGCTCACGTATTTATGGATAACGGAACTTATGAGCAAATCGAACTTGGTGAAAACCAAATCGAGCGCGAGCTTAAATTCCTAAAAGAAAACATGGAAGTATCTATTATGACTTACCAAGGCGAAGTACTTGGTGTTGAACTTCCAAACACAGTTGAATTACAAGTTACAGAAACAGAGCCAGGTATTAAAGGTGATACTGCTTCTAACGTAACAAAACCAGCTACATTAGAAACTGGTCTTGTTGTACAAGTACCAATCTTCATTAACGAAGGCGAAATGCTTATCATCAACACTGGTGAAGGTAAATACGTTTCTCGTGCATAGTAGAAAAGCACTCGTGATTATCACGAGTGCTTTTTTATTTATAGGAAATAGGGCAGATAATAAATCGCCGTTATAACAAAGCTAACTAAGACAAGTGAAAGGGTACCCATAATATATGGAGTCAAAACAATTTGAAATGGTTTTATCTCGCCAGTCTCAACGCCAGTCAGTGTTTTACTGATTGCATGATCTGTAATATTGTTTCTATGATTACTCATAATAATGAGCCACGTAATTGCAAATATCGCTAAACTACCAAGGAAAAAGGCCTCCATAAATGACCAGCCGACTATTGCTGAAAAAAGATAAATAAGAGCTAATTCTACTATAATCGTTAAACTAATTTTTAATACCTTCATATTTTCCCCCCTCATTTTGTAAGTCTAGCCAATTTAGAAATTTCTCGCGTGATACGACATGCAGTACGCAAGTTGATTTTACTTCTTTCTCTAATGCAGCATGTTCGCTTGGAAATTTATCTTCCACATGCAACGAAATATAAGGTAGTTTCTCTTGTGCTTTTAACGAGCGGATATTATTCGTTTTAGCACCAGCAAATACGTATGTAAGTTGTAAGTCTAAAAAAGCAATTTTAAAAATTTCTTTTTTGGCAGCCTCATTGTATCCTTTTCCCCAGTACGGATAGCCGAGCCAACTACCAATGTGAGATTGTTTCTTCTCATAATTAATATGTTTAAGTGTGGTGAGACCGATTATTTCGCTTTCTTCATTTACAATCATTCTCGATAAAGACCTCTTTTGGCGCTCTTCTTCTATTGCGAAAAGAAGGAATGCTTTCGTATCTTCAATTTTTTCTACCTTTATTCCTAAAGCGTTTTTTACATGTGAATCACTGGATAGCTTAAAAATCACATTTGCATAGCGTAAGTCGAGTGGTACTAAAGTAACGTGTTGCATCGTCTATACCCCTTTTAAATTAAATATACCATAAATAATAGGAATATTCAGATTTAATA
Source organism: Bacillus sanguinis (assembly GCF_018332475.1). Lineage (GTDB taxonomy): Bacteria > Bacillota > Bacilli > Bacillales > Bacillaceae_G > Bacillus_A > Bacillus_A sanguinis. The sequence continues at coordinate 9,779 of NZ_BOQB01000054.1, forward strand.
AAAGCGTTAGATAAAAATTATGTTTTTAATTCTGAAATAGACAACCTCTGCATATGGTTGTACAAATATATTCTTTTTGGAGTGCAGCACTAGTAACCGTTATGGGAGAAGGTGGGAGAATGAAACAGTGGCTAGCGGCAATGGAAACATCTGTGCTTGTAATGGGGTTGCTTCGGTTGTTTTCAGGTAGCGCGGAAATATTCGCCGCTTTGCTTATGCTCTATGTGAATGATGCGAAGAAGGCATTATTTATAAATGGTATGTTGGCGTTTGTTGGACCGACCGTATTAATTTTAACAATGACAATAGGCATAGCGAGTGTGGCAAGTGAGATTTCTTTCTTGAAACTCTTTTTTCTAGCGCTTGGAATTGGCTGCATTTTTATCGCGTTGTTGAAATAAGTAAGCCAGGTATAGTGGGGAGAAGCTGATGAAAGAAGTATTAGAAGTTTTACCGAAAACGATGAAGCAGTTAGTGGAGAGTTGTAAGCAGTACGATGCTCTAGAGGAAATCCGTGTTCGAATTGGCAGACCGCTAGAGTGTATTGCTCATGGTGAAGTGTTTTTTTATGACTATGTCGTTACAGCGGAGGATGCTATTTACTTATTGAATAAGTTAAGTCAATTCTCAATTTATACGATGGAAGAAGAGTTAAAGCGTGGGTATGTAACACTTCGAGGTGGGCATAGAATTGGCTTAGCAGGAAAAGTCATTACAGAAAAAAGCGCAGTGAAAATGATTCGAGATGTCTCTTCCTTTAATATTCGTATTGCTCGTCAAAAAATAGGAATTGCTGAACCACTTTTGCCGTATTTGTATGAAACACGATGGTTAAACACGATGGTAATTGGTCCTCCGCAAACGGGGAAAACAACACTTTTAAGAGATGTAGCGCGTTGCATGAGTCAAGGTGTAAGTGCTTCGGAAATTCCTTCTTGTAAAGTGGGAATTGTTGATGAACGGTCAGAAATTGCTGGCTGTGTGAAAGGAATCCCGCAATATGACTTTGGCGCACGAGTAGATGTGTTAGATGCATGTCCAAAAGCTGAAGGAATGATGATGATGATCCGTTCTATGAGTCCAGATATTTTGATTGTAGATGAAATCGGACGTAAAGAAGATAGTGAAGCAATTATGGAAGCGGTGCATGCAGGGGTGCAGCTTTTTATAAGTGCACATGGATTTTCTTATGATGATGTTGTGAAACGTCCATCACTAAAGGCAGTGCTGGAGCTCGGTATATTTGATAGGTTTGTGGAGCTATCAAAAGCAAGAGGGCCAGGAACAGTTATGCAAGTGAAAGATAAATATGGAAAACCGGTATTACCTCATAGAAAGGCTGAGGGTGTATGGTGAAAATATTTGGTGCAGTGTTAATCGTTGCGGTCAGCACCTTTTTCGGGTTTTCATACGCTAAAAGATACAGTGAGAGACCAAGGCAACTTAGATTATTAAAAGCGGCACTTCAATCATTAGAGGCAGAAATTATGTATGGACATACACCATTGTCTGAAGCCGCTGAACGATTAGTGAAACAAATGCCGAAGCCGTTAAATTGGATATTTCAAAGTTTCGCTAGAAGGCTAGAAAGCGGAGACCAAACAGTAAGAGAAGCTTGGATAGATAGTTTGAAAGAAAATTGGAAGCTAACAGCATTTCAACAGACTGAGTACGAGATTTTGCAGCAATTTGGTGAAACACTCGGACAACATGATCGTGAATCACAACAAAAACATATTCGCTTATGTATTACACATTTAGAAAGAGAAGAAGAAGAAGCGAAAGCTTTACAACTGCAATACGAAAAAATGATCAAGAGCTTAGGGGTACTAGCGGGGCTACTTATCGTAATTTTACTGCTATAGGAGGGAGAAAGGCGATGTCCATTGATGTTGGATTAATATTTCAAATCGCCGGAATCGGCATTGTTTTAGCTTTCATTCATACCGTACTAAAAGAATTAAAGCGTGAGGATATTGCAAATTGGGTTATCCTTGTCGGTTTTGTCGTTATTTTATTTCATGTTGCATTTTTAATTAATACGCTATTCGACAAGATTAAAAGTGTCTTTCTCTTCCAGTAAAGGAGGCGGTTCGAATCGAAATTATACAAATTGTCGGATTAGGCCTCGTTGCTACGTTTTTAGCAGCTGTATTGAACCAACATAAATCTAGCATTACGTCGTTATTTATTGTGTTTGTAGGTAGTGTGATGTTCCTTCTTTTAATCGATCAAATTCACTCTATTTTACAAATGATTGAGAGAGTAGCGAGTGAAGCGAAAGTTAGCAACGTGTATGTAGAAACGTTGCTAAAAATTATTGGGATTGCTTATATTGCTGAGTTTGGAGCACAAATTACAAAAGATGCAGGGCAGGGTGCAATTGCTTCAAAAATTGAATTAGCTGGAAAAATATTGATTCTAGTAATGGCTATTCCTATTTTGACGGTTGTAATTGAAACTATTCTCGGATTTTTACCGACGGGATAAGGGGGAGTGAATGTTGAGGGGGTTTGGAGCTAAGCTGCTATTTGCTTGCTTCCTTTTCTTTTCTTTACCGGTTGTTGTACAAGCTTCTCCTGTAGAAACAAACGTCGTTGATCAACAATTGGATAAGCTCGGAATTGAAGATGTGAAGCAATTTTGGGACGGGCTTGTTACAAAATATGGAGGTTATTTACCAGAGAGTCAAAAAGGTAGCTTTATGGAGTTTGTAAAGGGAGAAAAAGAAATTTCTATAAAAGAGTGGATGCTAGGTTTATTAAAGTATTTATTTCACGAGCTTGTTGCAAATGGGAAGCTGCTTGGAACGCTCATTATGCTCACAATTTTTAGTGCATTGTTGCAATCGTTGCAATCTTCCTTTTCAAAAAGTAGCGTAAGTAAAATTGCCGACGCAGTTGTATATATGGTACTTATTATTTTCGCTTTAAACAGCTTTTATGTCGTCATGACATACGCAAGAGAAACGATACAAACAATGGTAGATTTCATATTAGCACTATTGCCAATCTTGCTTGCGCTCATAGCAACTGGAGGCGGTGTTGTATCTGTATCATTTTTTCATCCGATTATCATCTTCTTAATGAATACGAGTGGGCTTTTGATGAATTATATCGTTCTACCACTTTTATTACTTGCAACGATATTAAGTATTGTAAGTACGATGAGCGATCAATATAAAGTTACGAAACTGTCCAAGCTTCTGCAAAACGTTAGCGTTGGGATTATCGGTATCTTTTTAACGATTTTTTTAGGCGTATTATCTGTACAAGGAACAGCGACAGCTGTTGCTGATGGAATCGCTGTGAAAACTGCTAAATTTGTAACAGGGAACTTTATTCCTGTAGTAGGAAGAATGTTTACAGAGGCGGCGGATACTGTTATTAGTGCGTCGGGATTATTAAAAAACACAGTCGGAATTATCGGGCTCGTCATTCTATGCTTAATTGTCGCTTTTCCAGCGATTCAAATTTTTTGTATCGCGTTTATTTATAAATTCGCAGCAGCAGTATTACAGCCAGTTGGCGGTGGAGCAATTATTCAATGTTTAGATATTATCGGGCGGAGCATCATTTACGTATTTGCTTGCTTAGCTATCGTATCGTTTATGTTCTTTTTAAGTATCACAATTATTATTGCTGCGGGGAACATTACACTTATGATGCGGTAGGAGGTGAAGGGTATGCAATTTGTTACAGAGTGGATTAGAAATATTATCGTTTTTTTACTCTTAGCGACAATGCTTCATCTTATTCTTCCAAATTCTAATTTGCAAAAGTACGTTAAATTCGTTGTAAGTCTATTATTAGTTGTTTTAATTTTAACGCCTCTTTTTAAGTTATTACAAACAGATGTAAATGAAGTAATCGCAAATTTTAATGAAGAGAAGTACGTAGCAGAAGGATCTGTAAAAAATTCAATAGATTCGAAGAAAAAAGAAATACAAGCTCTAACACGTGCATATAGTTTAGAAGAGATGGCTACCAAAATGAAAAAAGAAGTAGGAAAAGAGTTCGAAAAAAAATATGGTATGACAGTCTCTGAAATACAAATAGTCGCAGCGGAAAGTACAGCGGAAGTAAAGTCAGCGAAAGATATTCAATCTGTTGTTGTGACGTTGAAAGAAAAAGAACGTAGTAAAAATGATGCAATTGAAACAGTAAAGCCAGTTGAAATTAACACGAAGGAACCGCCGAAAAAGGTAGAGGAAACGAATGTAGAAATGAAAGACTTCTTTTCAAGCAGGTGGCAACTAGAGAATAAACAAATCCAAGTTCAAATGGAAGGGAGGACAGGTAGAGTAAATGGACAATAAAGATAAAAATTCGAAGTTCTCATTTTTTCGAAACTTATTGAATGGGGATGAAAAAGAAAGCAATGAGAAGGGAAAAAAGGTGACACCTAAGTTTTTACTTGTCCTACTCATACTTGGAATTTTGCTTATGTTTTCTAGTAGTTTATTTTCAAGTAAAAAAGAAGAAATACCTGTATTTAAAGAACAAAAAACGCAAAATCAAGAAAAAGATGTACCAACTTTCGGACAAAAAAAGAACGATAGTATGTCAAATGTAGAAAAGTATGAAAAAGCGTATGAACAAGAATTAAAAGCAGCCTTAGAAGAAATAGCGGGAGTAAAAGATGTAACGATTAAAGTGAACTTAGATTCATCAGAGGAAAAAATATTAGAAAAAAATACAGTGAAACGCTCACAAACAACAGGTGAAACAGATAAAACAGGCGGTAAAAGGGAAGTAGAAGATGAGTCTCTTGATGAAAAGACAGTCATTATACGTGAAGGGGATAAAGAAACTCCCGTTGTTTTACGAACAGAGAAACCAAAAGTACGAGGTGTTCTTGTTGTAGCAAAAGGAGTGGATAATATACAAGTTAAAGCGATGGTAAAAGAAGCTGTCATACGGCTGTTAGATGTACCAGCTCATCGCGTTTCAGTATCACCGAAAAATTGATAGGGAGGAAATACAGTGTTAAAAAAACAAACGGTTTGGTTATTAACGATGTTAAGTTTAGTTGTTGTACTATCTGTTTATTACGTAACAACTCCTGACAAAATGAATACAGCATCGCCGGCAACAGGTGAAAAGATTGGACAAGAAAAACAAGGTACTGATAAAGCAGTAACAAATGAAGCGTCTAAAGAAACGCCTAAAAAAGAAAGTACAAGTAAGGAAACAACAAATAAAGAAACAAACAAAGAAACAGAGAAAAAAGAGAGTGCAAACAAAGAAACAAGTAAAAAAGATGCTAACGTAACAGTTCAATCAAGTGATGAAAATTTCACAGCGTTACGTATGCAAATGGAAGATCAGCGAAGTGAACAAAAAGCAAGATTACAAGAAGTAATGAATTCAGCAAAGTCTTCAGCAACAGAAAAGAGTAAAGCGAAAGATAATTTTGATGCAATCACTACAATGGAAACGAAGCAAGAATTACTTGAGACAGTGATTAAGTCTCAAGGAGGATATAAAGATGCCCTTGTAAGAGCTGACGGAACTGACATTAGAGTAACTGTGAAAGCAGCAAAGCATTCACAAAAAGAAGCAAATAAAATTATACAGCTTGTAAGAAGTGAAGGCGGATCAAAAGATGTAGGTGTGAAATTTGATCCACCAACAAAATAAAAACTAATAATCCACGGGGAAATCCCCCGCGGATTATTAGTTTTTACGAATCGGATTGTTTGAAATTAGTTAGATAAAAATAATAATAGAAAAAGCTATCATTTTCGATAGCTTTTTTCTGTTTCGTCTTTGTAGTTGTTTTTACTATGTTCAACTCGGAATGGGGAAATACGTTGTGAGTAAAAGATTAGCGGTTCATGGTAACGATGATTACTTTTTCCTGATTTGACGTGGATGAAGAGAACGAATGCCCAAACCATTACGGCAGGTACGAAGAGAATGAGCCATATCATATGTCCACACCTCGATACAATATATTTTCTACACTTTGAACATACTATTCTTATATGAAGGAATGATGAACGACGTGTAAACAAAAAAATAATATTTGGTAAAAATATGTTATTGACTATAGATGAGGTGAAGAGTGGAGCGGTAATGACACGTTTACTGTGTAGCATTTTGAGAAAGTAAAGAATGTTTTTTAGGAAGTGGTCTTGCCAATTTTGTGTGAAACTTGGTATTATTACTAGGTAATAAATTTTTATTGGAATAATATTTTTACAGGGATTTCGATTTATTATAAAGAAATATAAATTGGAATGTTTAAAAAATTTATCGTAAGATGGAAATAGTAACTATTTCTATTAGTAAATGAAATACATTTTCTAATAGAGTACATCGTATTTTTACAGTCAATCTAGTTTTAGGAATGAGAATCTGTAAAAACGGGACAAACAAGAGTATGGGAGTGGATTTTACATGTTTAAAATTCAAGAAGTTCGTGAATTAATTAAATTAATTGATAGCTCTAATATTGATGAATTTGAATACAAAAAAGATGGTACGACAATCAAAATGAAAAAGCGTGGTAATGAAGTTGTTGCGGTGCAAGCACCTGTAGCAAAACAAGCCGTGCAACCAGTAGCACCTGTCGAAGTTGAAACAACAGTAGCGGCAGCACAAGTGGAAGTACCAAAACAAGAAGAGAAAAAAGCTGTTCAAAATGAAAACCTACATAAAATTACATCACCGATGGTAGGTACATTCTATTCTTCTTCTTCGCCTGATACACCTGCATATGTAAGTGTAGGGGATAGAGTATCGAAAGATTCTATCGTATGTATTGTCGAGGCTATGAAATTATTTAACGAAATCGATGCTGATGTAGATGGCGAAATTGTTGAGGTTCTTGTTAATAATGGACAGCTTGTTGAGTATGGACAACCGCTATTTCTTGTAAAAGCGTAATAAGGGAGTCTTTGTGATGATAAAAAAAGTATTAATAGCCAATCGTGGGGAAATTGCTGTACGAATTATTCGTGCTTGTAAAGAAATGGATATTGAAACAGTCGCAATTTATTCAGAAGCAGATAAAGAGTCACTTCACGTACAAATTGCTGATGAGGCGTATTGTGTAGGACCAACGATTTCGAAAGAAAGCTATTTAAATTTGACGAACATTATTAGTGTTGCGAAGTTAACAGGCTGTGACGCTATTCACCCGGGATACGGATTTTTAGCAGAGAATGCAGATTTTGCAGAGTTATGTCGTGAATGTAACTTGATTTTTATCGGTCCAAGTCCAGAAGCTATTTCAAAGATGGGCACAAAAGACGTTGCTCGTGATACAATGAAAGAAGCAGGGGTTCCGATTGTACCAGGTTCACAAGGGATTATTAAAAATACCGAAGAAGCGATCGAGCTTGCTAATCAAATTGGATATCCCGTTATTATTAAAGCGACTGCAGGTGGCGGCGGAAAAGGTATTCGTGTTGCACGCCATGAAGAAGAGCTTGTAAAAGGAATTCAAATTACACAGCAAGAAGCTAGTACCGCTTTTGGGAACCCTGGTGTATACTTAGAAAAGTACGTTGAAGATTTCCGCCATGTTGAGATTCAAATAATGGCAGATACACACGGAAATGCCATTCATTTAGGAGAGCGTGATTGTACGATTCAGCGCCGCTTGCAAAAACTACTAGAAGAAAGTCCATCACCTGCACTTGATGAAAATGTTCGCAAGCAGATGGGTGAGGCGGCAGTTAAAGCGGCGGTAGCGGTTGATTATACAGGTGCTGGTACGGTTGAGTTTATTTATGAATATAGAACGAAAAGCTTTTATTTCATGGAGATGAATACGAGAATTCAAGTTGAGCATCCAGTTACTGAAATGGTAACAGGGATGGATTTAATTAAAGAACAAATTCGTGTTGCTTCTGGAGAAAAGTTATCGTTACAGCAAGAAGAAGTACAATTTAATGGTTGGGCAATTGAATGCCGAATTAATGCGGAAAACCCTGCCAAAAAATTTATGCCATCGCCAGGTAAAGTAGAAATGTACTTGCCACCAGGCGGATTTGGCATTCGCGTCGATTCAGCTGTATATCCGGGATATTCAATCCCACCTTTCTATGATTCGATGGTTGCTAAATTAATTGTTCACGGAAAAACACGTGAAGAGGCAATTGCAAAAATGAAGCGTGCACTCAGTGAGTTTGTCATTGAAGGCGTACATACAACAATCCCGTTCCATTTGCAATTGCTAGATCATCCTGATTTTGTAAAAGGTGAGTTTAATACGAAATTTTTGGAAGAGCATGAACTTGTGACGCAGTGATACATTAAAGGAGGTTTTTTTCATGGCTGAACATATGTTAGATATGGGTCAAGATACAACTCTTGGTAAAGTAGAAATTGCACCAGAAGTAATTGAAGTAATCGCAGGTATTGCAGCTGCTGAGGTAGAAGGTGTAGCGGCAATGCGTGGTAATTTTGCTACAGATGTTGTTGAGAAGTTAGGTAAGAAAAATCATGGTAAAGGTGTAAAGGTTGAATTAGCAAACGAAGATATTATCGTTGACCTTTATGTTGTGATGTATTTTGGCGTAGCAATTCCAGTTGTTGCACAAAAGATTCAAGACAACATTCGCCAGGCACTCTTTACAATGACAGGGCTTGAGCCAAAAGAAGTGAATGTTCACATCGTTGGCGTAACATTCGAAACACAAAAAACAGAAATCGAACCAGTGTAAGAATGAAGAAGGTGCCTAGTAACATAGGCATCTTTTTTATCGTTTCATTTCTTCACAAATTAAAACCCTCTAATTATTATACTATTTCAAAAAAAAAGAAATTAAAAAGAAAATGTTTCGTTTTTCCAAAAAACGTACATTGTGATAAGATATGGAACTTGAAGTTAATCTTTTTATTATTTTTCAGCCTTGTAACCCGTGTGTGAAACGATAAATTGTGTTATTATCATTGTATTATAAGGTTGGAAAATCAATGAAAACTGTAAGAGTAAGTGAATTGACGGCTTATAAATTATAATAATATAACAAAGCATAAGGAAAGACTTGAAGCATAAAGGAGAGTTACAATGAAACGTAGGACGGCTAGAGAAAGAGCTATGCAAGCATTATACCAAATGGATATTACAGGTGAATTAGAACCGAAATTAGCGGTGGAAAACACGCTAGATGAAGGTGAAGAAACAAATGAGTTTCTAGAATCACTTGTAGTAGGTTTTGTAGAGAATAAAGAAGTGATTGATGAAGCGATTCGTCAAAACTTAAAAAAATGGAAGCTAGAGCGTATTAGTATTGTTGATCGCAGTATTTTACGTGTAGCTGTGTATGAAATGAAATATATGGAAGAAATTCCGCACAACGTAACAATTAACGAGGCAATTGAAATTGCTAAAACATTTGGGGATGAGGAATCTCGTCGTTTCATTAACGGCGTTTTATCTAATATAAAAGATACACTGTAATTTCTTTAAGGGGGAATCTTAAAATGGTAGCAGTAATCATCAAAGGAAATGAAGTTGCGGAGAAAAAACGAGCACAATTAACAGAAGAAGTTGTGAAGTTGAAAGAGCAAGGGATTGTACCAGGATTAGCAGTTATTCTAGTTGGAGAAGATCCAGCATCTCGTTCTTATGTAAAAGGAAAAGAAAAGGGCTGTGAACAAGTGGGAATCTATTCAGAGCTAATTGAACTTCCTGAAACAATTACTGAGGAGCGTTTGCTTGCTGAAATCGATCGCTTAAATGGCGATGACCGTATTAATGGCATATTAGTGCAATTACCTTTACCAAAACATATTGAAGAAAAAGCTATCATTGAAAGAATTTCACCAGAAAAAGATGTAGATGGATTTCACCCAATCAGCGTGGGACGTATGATGACGGGACAAGATACATTCCTTCCATGTACACCGCACGGTATTGTAGAATTAGTAAAAGAAACAAATCTTGATATCTCAGGAAAACATGTTGTAGTAATTGGAAGAAGTAATATTGTGGGCAAGCCCGTGGGACAATTGTTCTTAAATGAAAATGCAACTGTCACATACTGTCATTCTAAGACGCAAAATATGAAAGAGTTAACGAAGTTAGCTGATATTTTAATCGTAGCAGTTGGACGACCTAAGATGGTAACAGCTGATTATATGAAAGAAGGAGCCGTTGTAATCGACGTTGGTGTAAACCGTTTAGAAACAGGAAAACTTTGTGGTGATGTTGATTTTGACAACGTGTTAGATGTTGCGGGTTACATTACACCTGTGCCAAAGGGTGTTGGTCCAATGACGATCACAATGCTTCTTCATAATACTGTTGAATCTGCTAAACGTGCAGGTGTCGTTTGTAAATAATTTGAGTCGGCTATGAGGAGAGAGAAATGGAGAAACAATATTTAACCGTTACAGCGTTAACACGCTATATAAAAACAAAAATAGAATATGATCCGCATTTGCAGTCTGTTTGGTTAAAAGGTGAAATTTCCAATTTTAAAAATCATAGTCGTGGTCATATGTATTTTACATTGAAAGATGAAAATGCAAGAATCGCAGCGGTTATGTTTGCGGGTCATAATCGTAATATTAAATTCAGACCTGAAAATGGGATGAAGGTACTTGTGAAAGGGAAAATTTCCGTTTACGAGGCGAGCGGTTCTTATCAAATTTATATTCAAGACATGCAGCCGGACGGAATCGGAAACCTGCATTTAGCTTACGAACAATTAAAGGTTCGTTTAGAGGAAGAAGGTATGTTTTCTCAAGTTTATAAAAAAATAATTCCTCCTTATGCTAAAACAATAGGTGTGATTACGTCGCCAACAGGGGCAGCGATTCGTGATATTATAACAACGATTAAACGTCGTTATCCAATTGGAAATATTATTGTGTTTCCGGTACTTGTACAGGGGGAGTCAGCAGCTCCCTCAATTGTACAAGCGATTCGTACAGCGAATGAAATGGGAGAGATAGATGTCCTAATCGTTGGGCGAGGGGGAGGCTCTATTGAGGAATTATGGGCGTTCAATGAAGAAATGGTTGCAAGGGCAATCTTTAAGAGTGAGATCCCTATTATTTCGGCAGTAGGTCATGAAACGGACTTTACGATTGCGGATTTTGTTGCCGATTTACGTGCACCAACACCGACTGCAGCAGCTGAGCTGGCAGCGCCTAACATTATAGAGTTACAAGAAAAGGTATTACAAAGAACTCTGAGATTGCAAAGAGCAATGAGAGAGTTAGTACATAAAAAAGAAGAAAAACTACAAGTATTGCAAAAATCTTATGCGTTTCGTTATCCAAGACAAGTATATGAGCAAAAAGAAGAGCAATTAGATAGAGCGTTAGAGCAGCTTGTTTTAGCGAAAGAGCGCTATATTGATAAAAAGGTAAATCAGTTAAAACAGCTTTCATTTTATTTAGAGAAGCACCACCCATCTCAGAAGATTATTCAAACGAAGGTAGCGGTTGAAACATTGCAAAAGCAATTGCAACGTGAAATGCAAACATTACTTCAAACGAAAGAATTTGCCTTTGTAAGAGCTGCTCAAAAACTTGAAGCGTTAAGTCCGCTTAAAGTAATGATGAGAGGGTACGGGCTTGTATATGATGAAGAGAAGCAAGTGTTAAAAAGTGTGAAAGATGTCAGCCTTGGAGATGCTGTTTCAGTTCAATTACAAGATGGAATACTAGATTGTAGCGTATCAGGCATAGAGGAGCGTGAATTGAATAATGGAAAATAAATTAAGCTTTGAAGAGGCAATTTCGCAACTTGAGCATCTCGTTTCTAAGCTAGAGCAAGGTGACGTACCTTTAGAAGAAGCGATCTCTTATTTTAAAGAGGGTATGGAATTATCTAAGCTTTGTGATGAGAAGTTGAAGAACGTACAAGAACAAATGGCAGTTATTCTTGGGGAAGATGGAGAGCTTGAACCGTTTACTGCTTTAGGAGATGAAGCATAGTGACTGTTGCTTTTGATACTTTTTTGAAAGAAAGTAAAACTTTCGTAGAAGAGAAGCTTGTAAGCTATGCAAATGAATTACAATGTCCAAATGTACTTCGTGAAGCGATGGCATATTCTTTGGAAGCGGGTGGAAAGCGTCTCCGCCCGTTACTTTTATTTGCGACATTACAAGCGTTTGGTAGAGAAAGAAATCTTGGAGTAGGTGCAGCTTGTGCTCTTGAAATGATACATACATACTCTTTAGTTCATGATGATTTACCTTGTATGGATGATGATGATTTAAGAAGAGGAAAGCCCACAAATCATAAAGTATTTGGTGAAGCGATGGCAGTTTTAGCAGGCGATGGTTTGTTGACGTATGCTTTTCAAGTTATTATGGCATATGAACAACAGGAAATCTCTGCTGAAAAAAAAGTAAGACTAGTACTTGAGCTTGCAAAAGCGGCAGGACCAGAAGGAATGGTTGGCGGACAAGTGGCAGATATGGAAGCTGAAGGGAAACAGCTTACAATTGATGAGCTAGAGTATATTCATAAGCATAAGACTGGGAAATTACTTGAATTCGCTGTACTTGCAGGATCGATACTTTCTGATGCGACAGAAGAACAAGAAGAAAAGTTACTTGCCTTTGCAAAATATATCGGTCTAGCGTTCCAAATTCGAGATGACATTCTAGATGTGGAAGGAACCGAAGAAGAGATTGGAAAACCGATTGGTAGTGATGTTTCCAACGAAAAGAGCACATATACGACGTTATTTACTGTAGATAGAGCAAAGGATATTTTAGAAGAAACAATTGCAAAAGCAAAAGATGCTATTGGTTCCTTGCAATTACAAGATGAATATTTACTATCTATTTGCGATTTGATTGCAAAACGTAATAACTAATATAACAGCGTTTCCATTTGTTGAGTCATTCATCATTTTATGATATAAATGTAGGAAAAGGTTTTTCTTTTCTTGTTATTGGCAAAAATATATGTAGATTACATTGCCGTTATCACTTCGTGTTAGCGGCTATTTTTTTCATCGCCTAAAGAAATATGGTTTATAATAAGATTAGGGCACAATAGACTGGTTAATAGCAGGACAAGGTGAAAAATAAAAAAGAGAATTTCTTGTTTTGTGTAAATGTTTTTTATAATATTTGACATGTTGACAGATTATGAAATGAAAGTGAGTGATCCATGTGGATCTAACGCAAATTCAAAACCCTAGTTTTTTGAAAGATATGTCTATCAGTGAACTAGAGGGATTGAGTGAGGATATTCGTAAGTTTTTAATTGAAGAGCTCTCTCAAACAGGTGGACATATTGCACCTAATTTAGGTGTAGTAGAACTCACAATTGCTCTGCATAAATTATTTGATAGTCCGAAAGATAAATTTTTATGGGACGTAGGACATCAATCCTATGTACATAAAATTTTAACAGGACGTGCAAAAGAATTCGGCACATTAAGGCAATATCAAGGTCTATGTGGTTTCCCGAAACGTTGCGAGAGTGAGCACGACGTATGGGAAACGGGCCATAGCTCGACATCATTATCTGCTGCAATGGGAATGGCTCTAGCACGTGATTTAAAGAAAACGAAAGAATATGTTATACCAATCATTGGAGATGGCGCTTTAACAGGCGGAATGGCTTTAGAAGCATTGAACCATATTGGACATGAAAAAACAGACATGATTGTTATTTTGAATGATAATGAAATGTCAATTGCACCAAACGTTGGTGCACTTCATAATGTGCTTGGGCGTCTACGTACCGCAGGAAAATATCATTGGGTAAAAGATGAACTAGAGTATATATTGAAGAAAATCCCAGCAGTCGGTGGGAAAGTTGCTGCGACAGCAGAGAAAATAAAAGATAGTCTTAAATATTTATTAGTATCTGGTGTCTTTTTCGAAGAGTTAGGCTTTACATATTTAGGTCCAGTTGATGGGCATGATTATGAAAAGTTATTCGAAACGTTGCAATATGCAAAGAAAACAAAAGGCCCAGTGCTTGTTCATGTTATTACGAAAAAAGGAAAAGGTTATAAACCAGCTGAGAGTGACGTTATTGGAACTTGGCATGGAACAGGACCTTATAAAATTGAATCAGGTGACTTCGTTAAACCGAAAGAAGTTGCACCAGCATGGAGTGCTGTTGTTAGTGATACAGTACGTAAGCTAGCGAGAACGGATGAGCGTATCGTTGCAATTACACCTGCAATGCCTGTTGGATCGAAACTTGAGAAATTCCAAAAAGAATTCCCGGATCGTATGATTGATGTAGGTATTGCAGAGCAGCATGCTACAACAATGGCAGCGGGTATGGCAACGCAAGGGATGAAGCCATTCTTAGCGATTTATTCAACATTTTTACAAAGAGCATATGACCAAGTTGTTCATGATATATGCCGCCAAAATTTAAATGTCTTCATCGGAATCGATCGCTCTGGTTTAGTAGGAGCAGATGGTGAAACGCATCAAGGTGTATTTGACATCTCATTCTTACGTCATTTGCCGAATATGGTACTTATGATGCCAAAAGATGAAAATGAAGGGCAACATTTAGTATATACGGCGATGCAATATGAAGATGGACCAATCGCATTACGTTATGCGCGTGGTAATGGACTTGGTGTTCATATGGATGAAGAATTAAAGGCGATTCCAATCGGTACTTGGGAAACGTTAAAAGAAGGTACACAAGCGGCTATTTTAACATTTGGTACGACAATACCAATGGCAATGGAAGCGGCTGAGCGTCTTGAAAAGGCTGGAGTTTCAGTGAAAGTAGTGAACGCTCGCTTTATTAAACCGATGGATGAAGCATATTTACATGATCTCTTAGGGAAAAATATACCGATTTTAACGATTGAAGAAGCTTGCTTAATCGGTGGTTTTGGAACGGGAGTAGTTGAATTTGCGTCTGAGAACGGGTACCATAGTGCGTTAATTGAACGAATGGGTATTCCAGACCGTTTCATAGAGCACGGTAGTGTAACAAAATTATTAGAAGAAATTGGTTTGACGACAGATGCTGTTGTAGACCGTATTCATACAATGATTCCATCAAAACAAAAAAGGGCGTAACAAATGAGTGCAAAAAAAGAAAGAGTAGATGTACTATTAGTAGAACGAGGACTTATAGAAACACGCGAGAAAGCAAAACGCGCCATTATGGCCGGACTTGTATATGCGAATGAGATGAGACTTGATAAGCCAGGAGAGAAAATCCCACAAGATACAGAGATTACGGTGAAGGGACAAGTGATGCCGTATGTAAGCCGTGGTGGTTATAAACTTGAAAAGGCATTAGAGACATTTCATCTTGATTTACAAGATAAAGTTATGATAGATATTGGTTCATCAACTGGTGGCTTTACAGATTGTGCGCTTCAAAATGGTGCGAAATTATCATATGCATTAGATGTAGGATACAATCAACTTGCGTGGAAATTGCGTCAAGATGAGCGTGTTGTCGTAATGGAACGAACAAACTTCCGTTATGTAACACCAGCAGACTTAGAACGTGGTTTACCGCAATTTGCTAGTATCGATGTTTCATTTATATCATTAAAGCTTATACTGCCGGTTTTAAAAACAATGCTTATGCCTAATGGGGATGTAGCAGCGTTAATTAAACCACAGTTTGAAGCTGGAAGAGAACAAGTTGGGAAAAAAGGTATCGTTCGTGATCGAAAAGTACATGAGGCTGTCGTGGAAATGATTGTCGACTTTGCTGTAAAAGAAGGATACGACGTAGAAGGTTTAACATTCTCACCAATTACGGGCGGGGATGGTAATATTGAATTTTTAATTCATCTGAAATGGCATGGTGAACGTGAGAGTGGCGAAAATCATTCTCCAGTTTCTGTTGAGCAAGTAGTTACAGAGGCGCATGATGTCCTAAAACAAAAAGGGAAAGGGGAATAACATATGTTGTTCCTCTTTTTGTTGTAATTGTATAATGATTGTAAAAACAATTGTGTACAAGTAACGAATTATAAGTTAACATAAATAAGTGAAGTATACCAATGTTTAAACTATGGTAAGAGATAGTGTGAGGTGCAAATGTATGAATAAAGGTCAGCGCCATATTAAAATCAGGGAAATTATTGCGAACAAAGAAATTGAAACACAAGATGAATTAGTTGATATTTTACGTAATGAGGGATTTAATGTAACGCAAGCAACAGTATCGCGCGATATTAAAGAACTACACTTAGTGAAAGTGCCATTACATGATGGGCGCTATAAATATAGCTTGCCAGCAGATCAACGATTTAACCCGTTACAAAAATTAAAACGAAATCTAGTGGATTCATTTGTAAAATTAGACACGGCAGGACATATGCTTGTGCTAAAAACATTGCCTGGTAACGCTCATTCACTTGGGGCACTTATTGATCATTTAGAGTGGGATGAGATCATCGGAACCATTTGTGGTGATGATACTTGCTTAATTATTTGCCGTACACCTGAAGATACAGGTGTTGTCTCTGATCGTTTCTTAAATATGCTGTAACAAAAAAATCTTGTTTGCTTTCCTCTGTAAAGTGGAAAGTGAACAGGATATTTTTATTGGTTAAAAACGTGAATTTTTAATTGTAATATAATATTTTTTTTGAATAAAATTAGAAAATAGGTGGATTGACCCGTAAAACAAATGTTTGGTACAATGGAGCGGTTAGAAAAGTAATTTTTACATACAAACATATAGTATGACTATTTGAATAAAGAACTGAGAAAAGCCCTTAATAGGGGATTAGTTTATAACGAGGTGAATGGGGCATTGTTATCGGAATTATCGATTAGAAACTTTGCTATTATTGAGGCATTAAATATTTCTTTTCAAAAAGGGTTAACGGTTTTAAGTGGTGAAACAGGAGCCGGAAAATCGATTATTATTGATGCGATTAGTCTACTTGTAGGTGGCCGTGGTTCAGCGGAATTTGTTCGATATGGAACAGAAAAAGCTGAGATAGAAGGGCTATTTTATGTAGAAGATGATAAGCATCCATGTATTGAAAAGGCAGAAGAGTTGGATATAGAAATAGAAGACGGCATGATTATTTTGAAGCGTGATATCGCTGCAAACGGAAAAAGTGTATGTCGTGTAAATGGGAAACTGGTTACCCTTAGTATATTAAAGGAAATTGGAAAAACGCTTGTTGATATTCATGGGCAGCACGAAACACAAGATCTAATGAATGAAGAGCGTCATTTATTTATGCTTGATCATTTTGATGGAGAGCGTATTGTTAAACAATTGGGTATATACCAAAACGTATACGCTGACTATGAGAAGTTAAAGAAACAGTTAAAATCGTTAAGTGAAAATGAACAACAAATGGCGCATCGCTTAGATTTAATTCAATTCCAGCATGAAGAAATCCGTAAGGCGGATTTAAAGATGGATGAAGAAAATGAATTAACTGAAGAACGATTGCAAATTTCTAATTTCGAAAAAATTTACAAAGCACTAGGCGATGCATATCGCTCGTTAAGCGCTGATGGACAAGGATTAGATAATATACGAAGCGCAATGGGACAAATGGAGAGTATCACACATTTAGATGAAATGTATCAAGAAAATCATGATTCAATTGCAAATAGCTATTACTTATTAGAAGAAGTCGCGTATCAGCTAAGAGAAAAGCTTGATATGATGGAATATGATCCGAATCGTTTAGATGAAATTGAAACGCGTTTAAATGAAATTCGTATGCTAAAGAGAAAATATGGAAATACTGTAGAAGAGATTTTAGCGTATGCTGATAAAATTGAACAAGAAATTTTTACGATTGAAAATAAAGACGTTCATATTGAAACGACGAAGAAGCAGTTAAAGGAATTAGAAAGTGTTATTCTGAAAGAAGCAACGTTGTTAAGTAATATGCGTCATGAGCTTGCAGAGCATCTTACAAATGCCATTCATCAGGAATTAAAAGAATTATATATGGAAAAAACAAAATTTGAAGTGAGAATCATGAAGCGAGAAGGAAATGCTGAAGAGCCTCTTGTGGAGGGAGCACCGGTAAGGCTGACGGCGGATGGATACGATCATGTGGAATTTTATATTTCAACAAATCCAGGTGAGCCGCTAAAACCACTTTCAAAGGTCGCTTCTGGCGGAGAGTTATCTCGTATTATTTTAGCTTTAAAAAGCATTTTTTCTAAGCATCAAGGTGTTGCATCAGTTATTTTTGATGAGGTGGATACTGGTGTAAGTGGTCGAGTTGCACAGGCTATTGCGGAAAAAATTTATCGAGTATCAGTAAACTCACAAGTACTTTGTATTACGCACTTACCTCAAGTCGCTTCAATGGCAGATTCGCATTTATTTATTCGAAAACAAGTCGCGAATGATCGAACGATTACATCAGTTACCGTTTTAACTATGGAGGATAAAGTAACAGAAATAGCTCGAATGATTTCTGGTGTAGAAATTACAGATTTAACGACAGAACATGCGAAAGAATTACTTACACAAGCGCATCATTTTAAACAGACAGCAGAGGCTATCCAGTAATGGATAGCTTTTTTTCTCAAATGAGGATTTCTTAATTCTTCCGGTTATAAATAAAGCACTGCAAGGAGAGATTAAAAAGTGAAGCCAAGAGGCTGAATGTGGGGTAGGAGCGAGGAGAGTGAACAAATTGAAATTAGAAAGATTTCGCAAAATAATAGGTATTTGTCTCCTTGTTTCTTTAGTTTTTATAGGGTGTTTTAAACCGCTTCGGACGTTTATTTCATCCCCGAAGCAACTTGTTGTCTTTGAAGGGCAACAATCAGAAATAGCTTCATTACCAGTTTTTAAAGCTTCATCTACAGATCGTCATGTGTTTACAGTAAGTTCAAATGAACAAAAACAAGGACTTATGGTAAATTCTCATCAAAATGGTGAAGCAGATATGGTGTTTCAACTTGCTGGTTTTCCAGTGAAAAAAGTAAATGTGAAAGTATTGAAAGATTTTAAAGTTATTCCAGGTGGACAATCAATTGGTGTAAAGTTAAACACAAAAGGGGTACTTGTTGTAGGCCATCATTTAATTCAAACTGAAAAAGGGAAAGTATCTCCTGGTGAAACAGCGGGTGTGCAAATTGGAGATATGATTACTGAAATTAATGGTAAAACAATTGAAAGAATGAGTGATGTAGCACCATTTATTCATAATAGTGGTGAAACAGGTGAACCGCTTAATCTTGTTTTGTTAAGAGATGGAAAGCATATCCGCACGAAGTTAACACCACAAAAAGACAGTGGAGAATCGTCTTATCGCATTGGTTTATATATTCGTGATTCGGCAGCTGGAATCGGAACAATGACATTTGTTCATCCTAATTCTATGAAATATGGGGCACTTGGTCATGTTATTTCTGATAACGATACGAAAAAGCCCATTCAAGTCGAAGATGGACAAATTATGCGTTCGACAGTTACATCAATTGAAAGAGGTAGTCATGGGAATCCAGGAGAGAAATTAGCGAGGTTCTCACCAGATCGTGAAGTGATTGGTAATATTACAATAAATAGTCCATTTGGTATATTCGGGAAATTGAATACGAATATACCAAATGGCGTAATGGATAAAGCAATGCCTATTGCACTATCTCATCAAGTTAAAGAGGGGCCGGCAAAAATATTAACAGTTATTGATAAAGATAAAGTGGAATCGTTTGATATTGAAGTTGTTAGTACAGTACCGCAAAAATTCCCGGCTACAAAAGGTATGGTAATAAAAGTAACAGACAAACGTTTATTAGCGAAAACGGGTGGTATCGTACAAGGTATGAGCGGAAGTCCAATTGTACAAAATGGGAAAGTAATTGGTGCTGTTACACATGTATTTGTAAATGATCCAACTTCAGGATATGGTGTTCATATTGAATGGATGTTACATGAGGCTGGAATTAACATTTATGAACAAGAAAGAAAGGCGAGCTAATTAATAATTAGCTCGCTTTTCTTTTGAAAAATTCGTTGAAATTGTGTAAAAGCTCCGCAAGAGATGTTTTTTGTTGTAAAATAAAAGAAAAGGGTTGAACGTTTCGTTGTATTTCTATGATGGAATGTGTTGCGAAAGGGAATAAATGAACGATAAACATATTTTTTTGTGATTTTATCGGAAAGTAACAAACTTTAAAAGGGAATTTTCACACAATTGTCGAACAATTCATGTAGCCTAGAAGGATACACATGTCGGAGAATCGATTCGGTAAGGGAGGAAAAGCTGTGGAGAAAATTAAAGTATGTCTTGTGGATGATAATAAAGAATTAGTATCAATGCTAGAGAGTTATGTAGCTGCTCAAGATGATATGGAAATAATCGGTACTGCTTATAATGGTCAAGAGTGTTTAAATTTATTAAAAGATAAGCAGCCTGATGTACTCGTATTAGATATTATTATGCCACATTTAGATGGTTTAGCTGTACTAGAGAAAATGCGACATATTGAAAGGTTAAGACAGCCTAGCGTAATTATGTTGACAGCATTTGGACAAGAAGATGTGACGAAAAAAGCAGTTGACTTAGGTGCTTCATATTTCATATTAAAACCATTTGATATGGAGAATTTAACGAGCCATATTCGTCAAGTAAGCGGTAAAGCGAACGCTACTATTAAACGTCCACTTCCATCTTTCCGTTCAGCAACGACAATAGATGGAAAGCCGAAAAACTTAGATGCGAGCATTACGAGTATCATTCATGAAATTGGTGTACCTGCTCATATTAAAGGATATATGTACTTAAGGGAAGCAATCTCTATGGTGTATAATGATATTGAATTACTTGGATCTATTACGAAAGTATTGTATCCAGATATTGCAAAGAAATATAATACAACAGCAAGCCGCGTTGAGCGTGCAATCCGTCACGCAATTGAAGTAGCGTGGAGTCGTGGGAATATCGATTCTATTTCGTCCTTATTCGGTTATACAGTATCCATGTCAAAAGCAAAACCTACGAATTCTGAGTTTATCGCAATGGTTGCGGATAAGCTGAGACTTGAACATAAGGCTAGTTGAGAATAGGCGTATCAAGATGTTAAGTGTATTTTATAACAAAATTTAAAAACCAGCGAATTACGTATGTAGACAATAAAGTACATAGGTAATTGGCGGTTAATTTAAAAACCTTCTATTTTATTGGATTGAAATTATAATTCCAATAGCTAGGAGGTTTTTTGTCGTATGAATAACTTTCAGATGAATGTTGAAAACTTTTTGCTTCATTGTGATGCAAAGTATTTAAAGTGATGGAACATATGTTGAACCGTATATTCGAAGTAATCCTGATGTAGACGCTAGTAATAATTTAAGACGTTGATTGGTTATAAATTAAAAGATAATTGAGTTAGAATCCATTGGTCTTTTTATTTCCTTTAATTTAAGGATTTTGAAGGAATAACATATTTTTATTGAAAAATGCAGTGAAAATAAGGATATGTACAGAAAATACGTGGGTTTGACATCATAATCTCTATAACGTATCATTGATTGGGAAAAGTTAAGAGATATAGGAGAATGGATGAATGACTTTTAAAAAAATAGTGAATCGAGCTTACCCAATCATTGTTATGACGGTGTTTTTATCTATATTTTCAATGATAGTAAGTAAATTTTTTATCCCGAAAACAATTTTGATGAGTGGTGAATTTCCTTATCCGACTGAGGAGTATACTCCCAAAAAGGTCGGTGCTGTTATAG
The DNA here is from genome assembly GCF_018332475.1 of Bacillus sanguinis. Classification (GTDB taxonomy): domain Bacteria; phylum Bacillota; class Bacilli; order Bacillales; family Bacillaceae_G; genus Bacillus_A; species Bacillus_A sanguinis. Next base: position 31,391 of record NZ_BOQB01000054.1, read on the forward strand.
CGGCGACGTTGCTTTTATTTGCGCTCTTCTTTATGTATTATAAATGGGTTATTAATAAAATGAGAAGAACGTACACAAATATTATGATTGCTTTAGGTATCGTAATCATTTTGACGATGGAAATAATGATTACTTCCATAGCATTTAACCCTATTGTAGGAGATTATGCCATCCTTAAAGAAGGGATTGTCTCTGTATTTAAGGGAGATAATCATTTTTTAGAAATGGGACAACTTCTATTTTATCCATATAATACACATATTGTATTATTAGGAGGATATTTTGCTAAATTGGTAGGAAGCGTAGATGTAGCGATAAAAATATTACCAATAGTATGTATAACAGGTAGTATCATTTTAAATGTATTGATTGTAAAGAAAATTACAAACTTTAAAGTTGCTCACATATCGATTGTGTTATCTGTGTTAAATATTTTTATATATTGGCAGGCACCAGTTTTTTATACGCATACGTTAGTAATATTGTTTATTTCAGCAACGATGTATACATATTTATGTTTGAAAACGGCGAAAACAAAAAGAATGAAGATTATTTTATGGATTTTATTGGGAGTATTTGCAGCTTGTACTTATATTATAAGACCGACAGCATTGGCGGTAGCTTTAGCGATTTTAATTGAAAATATTTTAAAGTTTCGTAAGGAGTATTCTGTAAAAGTATTAAGTAGTGTTTTATTTTGTTTAATCCTTATTGTAAGTTTTAAAGGTATAACGACAAAGTTAAATCTCAGCACCGATAATGAAATTGAAAAAATTCCATATACCCATTGGGTGCAAATGGGTTTGAATAAAGATACGTATGGTGTTTGGAATCAGGCGGATACAGATTATATTAATGATGAAAACATAAAAAATACAAAGGATTTGGATGAACATAATAAAAAAGTTATAGTTCAGCGTTTTAATGAACTTGGCGTAATGGGTTATGTACGGCATTTAAATGAAAAAATAACTAGAGAATGGGTATCGAGCCAGTTCTCTATGTATCGTATTGGAGAATGGTTTGAGCAGAAGAACGACACAATAACTAATTACGTATCGAACTATAGTACAACGAATTATAAAATCGTTACTGTATATTCGTATGTTATCAAATTATTTGTTTATGTAGCTGTTCTGGCGGCTGTTATACTTTATAAAAAGAAAGATGAAAATGAATCGGAAGTTATACGTATTGCGATGATTAGTACGCTAGGAGTGTTTACTTTCTTATTACTATGGGAAACAGCTCCTCATTATACTTATGAGGCATTTGCATTTATGAATATTCCAGCTTCTTTAGGATTATATAAATTGTTTATGATTTTTAACAAAGAAAAGAAAAATGCATAATTTGAGTAATTGAAACGAGTAGTAAGAACCCCCTCTTTTATTAAAAGAGGGGGTTTCATTTATAGTCAATTAAATATTTGAAAAAAAGATTAAATGGAATTATAGTATATCCGTTAAGGGATTTTAGCAGGGAAGTTATCCGTGATATAATAGAAAATAATAAAAAGCCCTGTAAAACAGGACTGTATTATTCTTCATCTTTATTTTGTTTTTCTAATTCAACTAACTTTTGAATTAAAATGTGCTGCGGCATATGCATAAGCTGTTCGAGCGGAACACCTAATGCTTTTGATAGGCGGACTGCAGTGTCTGGAGAAATTTGTAATGGTCTCATAGAAGTACCTCCTTTTTCGTATAGTATAGCATAAGATTGGGGGAGTGAGGATGACTCTTATATTTGCACATCGTGGTGCAGCAGGAACATATCCAGAAAATACGATGATTTCATTTGAAGCAGCGGAATCTTTTAAAGCGGATGGAATTGAACTTGATGTTCAATTAACGAAAGACGGAAAAGTTGTCGTCATTCATGATGAAACAGTGGACCGGACAACGAATGGAAAAGGTGCGGTTCGAAATTATGTATATGAGGATTTATGTAAATTAGATGCGAGCTATAAATTTGGTGATAAAGTAGGTTTTTGTAAAATACCACTTTTAGAAGAAGTATTGCAATGGATTGAAAAAACAGAGTTGCTACTTAATGTTGAACTTAAAAATAATAAAATTCCATACAGAGGTTTAGAGGAAGAAGTTATAACGCTTGTACGAAAATTTAATCTAGAAGATCGTGTTATATTTTCTTCATTTAATCACTATAGTATGAAAAGGTGTCATATGATGGCTCCTGATATTCAAACAGCGATTTTATATCGCGAAGGTTTGCATAGTCCGTGGGCATATGCAAAAAAAATGGGCGCTACAGCAGTACACCCTAATTATCGTTATCTGCAAGATGCCATTGCCGAACTAACGATGGAAAGTGATGTAGAGGTTCGGCCCTATACAATTAATGAAGAAACACTTATGCGTAAATATTTTGATATGAATATTTCGGCGATTATTACTGATTACCCTGAAACGGCAAGAATGTTATTGCCAATAAAAAAATGAGACCGCTTGTAACGGTCTCATTTTTTTATTTATAAATAGTGGGGTTTTTCTACCTTCTAAAGCGAGCTTGTACTTTATTTCGTTTACGGTCTCGGTGTAAGACGAAACCACCAAAAATATAAAATCCGAGCCCGAAGCAGAGAGCGCCGATCAAAAATTGTAACCATAGTATAGAGAGAGGAGGAAATAGAATCCCGAATACAGTATCTCTCATTAACTTAATGCCAAATACAGCTAATGAAATAGGGATGAGTGCTAATAATAGAGCAAGGTAACGCTGCATATAAATGCCCCTTTTCAGATTATTTCGTTTATTCTAATGATGTTATATGAAAAGGGGGTTTGTCAAGAGGAGACTGAACGAGTAAGATAAGGGTGTGAAAAATTTTGCAGAGATACTTCGAGAGGAAGTGTGATATATGAAACAAAAAGTTTTAATTGTTGGTGCAGGTGAAGGTGGCAGTACACTGCTGAATCTGTTGCAAAGTTCGAATTTATTTCAAATTATAGGGATTATTGATATAAATCCGATAGCAAAAGGATTACAAATGGCTAAGGAATACGGGGTTATGATTGGAGAGAGTGTAACGCCGTTTCTTTCTATGCATATTGATGTAATGTTTGATATGACAGGTGATGATGATTTACATAAAGTTTTATTAAAGAAAAAGCATAAAGATACTCTTCTTATACCAGGTGATATTGCGAAAATTGTTACGAGATTAGCACATGAGAAGGAAGATTTAATTGGAAAGTTAGAAGAACAAACGCAACAAGGTGATTTAATTTTAAATTCTACGCATGACGGTATGATTGTAATCGATCGAGATGGACAAGTTCGTCTATTTAATAAAAGTGCAGAGCGTATTATCGGGTACAAAAAAGAAGATGCCGTAGGGAAATATATTTTAGAAGTCATTCCGACGAGTAAGTTGCTTCGTATTATACGTACGAAACAAATAGAAGTGAATTATGAACTGACATTAGAGAATGAAAAGAAAATTATTACAACCCGTATTCCGATATTAAAAGAGGGAGGAGAAGTACAAGGGGCATTTGCGATTTTTAAAGATATAACAGAAGTGGTAGATCTTGCGGAAGAAGTTACAGATTTAAAAGAGATTCAAACGTTACTTGAGGCGATTATCAACTCGTCTGAGGAAGCCATTTCGGTCGTGGATGAAAAAGGAAGAGGATTAGTAATTAACCCTGCGTATACGAAATTAACAGGTTTAACAGAAGAGGATATTATTGGGAAGCCAGCTACAACCGATATTGTAGAAGGTGAAAGTATGCATATGAAGGTACTTCGAACACGTAGGGCGGTACGAGGGATACATATGAAGATTGGGCAAAAAAAGCGAGATGTAATTGTAAATGTAGCGCCAGTCATTGTGGACGGGATATTGAAAGGAAGCGTCGGTGTAATTCGTGACGTATCAGAAATTCAAAAGTTAACAAATGAATTAAATAGAGCAAGGCAAATTATTCGAACGTTAGAAGCGAAATATTCATTTGATGACATTGTCGGAAATTCAGATGAAACAACGGCCGCTATTGAACAGGCGAAACTTGGCGCGAATACACCAGCAACAGTATTACTACGCGGGGAATCTGGAACGGGTAAAGAATTATTTGCACATGCCATCCATAATGGAAGTAACCGAAAATATAATAAATTTGTTCGTGTAAACTGTGCTGCTATTTCGGAGACGTTGTTAGAAAGTGAGTTATTCGGTTATGAGGAAGGTGCATTTTCTGGAGCGAAAAGAGGCGGAAAACGTGGATTCTTTGAGGAAGCGAATAACGGTAGTATCTTTTTAGATGAAATAGGAGAATTGTCTGCAAATACACAAGCGAAACTTCTTCGTGTGTTGCAAGAAAAAGAGATTGTAAAAGTTGGTGGGACGAAAGCGATTCCTATCAATGTCCGAGTAATTGCAGCGACACATGTGAATTTAGAAAAAGCTATTCTAGCAGGAGAGTTTAGGGAGGATTTATATTATCGATTAAATAAAATTCCAATTCAAATTCCATCTCTTCGTCAGCGTAAAGAGGACATACCATCGATTGCAGAAAGATTAATTCAAAAAATTAATCAAGATTATGGTCGAAATATTGAGGGACTCACTGATCCGGCTATTTTATATTTACAATCATATGAATGGCCAGGAAATGTGAGGGAACTTGAAAATATTTTAGGGAGAGCTATTATCTTTATGAATTATAACGAGACCTATATTGATGTGCACCATTTACCGCCATTGCATAACGAAGAGCAGGTGGAATCGAAGCAAACTCATTTATTACCTGAGTTGGAAGAAAAGCCACTTGAGCATTTAGTGACGGAGTTTGAAGGGAATATCATTCATGAATATTTAGAGAGGTTTGGTGGAAATAAGACACAAACTGCAAGAGCGTTAGGAATTTCAGTTCGAAATTTATATTACAAGCTAGAAAAGTATGAGTGTGCAAAAAATAGCGTGCAATAAATTGCGTACCGTGCAAATTATTGCACGGTATACAAAATGCGACAAAAAAAGACAGAATCTTTTGTTATTTTCCAAAGCATTGATTTTACTGCATTTTGAATGCGTTTTCATTATTGGTAAGACCACTTTAAAAAGTTGGCACGGTATTTGCTTTATAAATAGACGAGGGACGACGGAAAGGGTTGATTACAAAATATGAAGTTAGAACACTTAATTGATCAAGCAGCAGGACAGCCGAAAAAAACTGTGGCTGTAGCAGTAGCTGAGGATCATGAAGTAATTGAAGCTGTAGCGAAAGCAATTCCATTACAGCTAGCTCAATTTCGTCTATATGGAAATCAAGAAAAAATAATGGGGATGCTACAAGAACATGGTTTACAAACTTCAGAACATATTGAAGTGATTGCAGCACAGTCAAGTGCTGAGGCTGCAGAACTTTCTGTTAAAGCTGTAAGAAATGGCGAAGCAGATGTGCTTATGAAGGGGAACATCCCAACAGCAAATATTTTGAAAGCTGTATTAAATAAAGAGTGGGGACTTCGTAAAGGTAGCGTACTTTCACACGTAGCAGCATTTGAAGTTCCAAATTACGATCGTCTTATTTTTGTTACAGATGCAGCGATGAACATTGCACCTGATGTAACACAAAAAGCTGCTATTATACAGAATACTGTAGAAGTTGCCCAGGCAATAGGAATGGATTTGCCAAAGGTGGCACCAATTGCAGCAGTAGAGGTTGTGAATCCTGCGATGCAAGCGACAATTGATGCAGCGATGTTAACTCAAATGAATCGCCGCGGACAAATTAAAAATTGTGTTGTTGATGGACCACTTGCTTTAGATAATGCAGTATCACAAATTGCAGCAGAACATAAAGGCATAGTAAGTGATGTAGCAGGTAAGGCAGACATTTTACTCGTCCCAACGATTGAAGCTGGAAATGTGCTATACAAATCACTCGTATACTTTGCGAATGCAAAAGTAGGAGCAATGATTGCTGGCGCAAAAGCACCGATTGTTTTAACGTCTCGTGCTGATTCAGCAGAAACAAAAGTATATTCATTAGCATTGGCAGTTGCGACTGCTTCAAAATAAACCAAATAGGGTAAAACATTAGGGGGAAACGACAATGACATTAGAAATCTTCGAATACTTAGAAAAATATGATTATGAGCAAGTGGTATTTTGTCAAGATAAAGAATCTGGTTTAAAAGCAATCATTGCAATTCATGATACAACACTTGGACCAGCTCTTGGTGGAACAAGAATGTGGACATATGATTCTGAAGAAGCGGCGATTGAAGATGCATTGCGTCTTGCAAAAGGGATGACATACAAAAACGCAGCAGCTGGCTTAAACTTAGGTGGTGCGAAAACAGTAATCATCGGCGATCCACGTAAAGATAAGAGCGAAGCGATGTTCCGTGCATTAGGACGTTACATTCAAGGACTAAACGGACGTTACATTACAGCTGAAGATGTTGGTACAACAGTAGATGATATGGATATTATCCACGAAGAAACTGACTTTGTAACAGGTATTTCACCATCATTCGGTTCTTCTGGTAACCCATCTCCAGTAACGGCATACGGTGTTTACCGTGGTATGAAAGCAGCTGCGAAAGAGGCTTTCGGTACTGATAATTTAGAAGGAAAAGTAATTGCTGTTCAAGGCGTTGGTAACGTAGCATATCACCTATGCAAACATCTACATGCTGAAGGAGCAAAATTAATCGTAACAGATATTAATAAAGAAGCTGTACAACGCGCGGTAGAAGAATTCGGTGCATCAGCAGTTGAGCCAAATGAAATTTACGGTGTTGAATGTGATATTTACGCACCATGTGCATTAGGCGCAACAGTTAATGACGAAACTATTCCACAACTTAAAGCAAAAGTAATCGCAGGTTCTGCAAATAACCAATTAAAAGAAGATCGTCACGGCGACATCATTCATGAAATGGGTATTGTATACGCACCAGACTATGTAATTAATGCAGGTGGCGTAATTAACGTAGCAGATGAGTTATATGGATACAATAGAGAACGTGCACTAAAACGTGTTGAGTCAATTTATGAAACAATTGCAAAAGTAATCGAAATTTCAAAACGCGATGGCATAGCAACTTATGTAGCAGCAGATCGTCTAGCTGAAGAGCGCATTGCAAGCTTGAAAAACTCTCGTAGCACATACTTACGCAACGGTCACGACATCATTAGCCGTCGCTAATCATTCATATATTACTTTTACAAAAGGTGTGGTTACCTCTTATGAGGTTTCCACCTCCTTTTGAATTTATTAGTGGAGGTAGCAACAGTGTCCTTAAATCGAATTCTTGTTATTAATCCGGGTAGTACATCCACAAAAATTGGTGTTTTTGATAATGAAAGACCCGTTTTAGAAGAAACTATTCGTCATGACGAAGAACAGATTGGAAAATATAAGCGAATTATCGACCAATATGAGTTTCGTAAAGAAACGATCTTAGAAGTTCTACATTCTCACGGTATTAACATTTCAAAGTTAAACGCAGTTTGTGGACGCGGGGGATTACTTCGTCCAATCGAAGGCGGAACATACACAGTAAACGATTCGATGTTAGAAGATTTAAAAAATGGGTTTAGCGGCCATCATGCTTCAAATCTTGGAGGCATTTTAGCATATGAAATCGCTTCTGGATTAAATATTCCGGCATTCATAGTAGATCCTGTCGTTGTAGATGAAATGGAGCCGATTGCTCGTATAAGCGGTATTGCTGGTATGGAACGTAAAAGCATTTTCCATGCATTAAACCAAAAAGCGGTTGCTCGTAAAGTGGCTGAAGAATTAAATCACAAATACGAGGATTTAAATTTATTAGTTACACATATGGGCGGCGGTATTACAGTTGGTGCTCATAAAAAAGGAAAAGTTATTGATGTGAATAACGGCTTAAACGGAGAAGGACCATTTAGTCCAGAGCGTGCTGGTACAGTACCGGTAGGGCAACTAGTTGAAATGTGTTTCTCTGGTGAGTATTACCGTGACGAAATGGTTAAAAAGCTTGTTGGACAAGGTGGACTTGTAAGTCTAATCGGTACAAATGATGCGATCAAAGTAGAACAAATGGTTGAAAAAGGTGATCCTGAAGCAACTCTTATTTATAAAGCAATGGCATATCAAGTTGCAAAAGAGATTGGTGGAGCTAGCGCTGTACTTCACGGAAAAATTGATGCAATCGTTTTAACTGGTGGACTTGCGTACAGTAAAATTCTTGTCGATGAAATAAAAGAACGTGTTGACTGGATTGCTGATGTTATCGTACATCCAGGGGAAGACGAATTACAAGCATTAGCAGAAGGAGCACTTCGTGTATTACGTGAAGAAGAAGCGCCGAAAGAATATGTTGTACGAGAAAAACAAACAGTAGCTAGGGGTTGAGATAATGGCAAGAGAATATGATTTAGTTATCGTTGGCGGCGGTACTGGTGGATATGTTGCTGCTATTCGAGCATCACAACTAGGTTTAAAAACTGCACTTGTTGAAAAAGAAAATCTTGGTGGTACTTGTTTGCACAAAGGATGTATTCCTAGTAAAGCTCTTTTACGTAGTGCGGAAGTATACGCAACTGCTAAAAAAAGCGAAGAATTCGGGGTTATTGCGAGTAATGTAGAACTAAATTTTGCGAAAGTACAAGAGCGTAAAGAGAAGATTGTAACGCAACTTCATAAAGGCGTTCAACACTTAATGAAACAAGGTAAAATTGATGTGTTTGAAGGTATTGGCCGTATTCTTGGCCCATCTATTTTCTCTCCAATGCCAGGGACAATTTCAGTGGAACTTGCAAGTGGAGAAGAGAATGAAATGTTAATTCCAAAAAATGTACTTGTTGCAACAGGTTCTCGTCCGAATTCACTACCAGGTTTAGAGTTAGACGGAGAGTATGTAATGTCTTCTGATCATGCCCTAAAAATGGAAACGCTTCCTAGTTCGATTATTATCGTTGGTGGCGGTGTAATCGGTATTGAGTGGGCATCTATGCTTGCTGACTTCGGTGTAGAAGTTACAGTATTAGAGTATGCGAAAACGATATTACCACTAGAAGATCAGGACGTTTCAAAAGAAATGCAACGTCTATTCAAGAAAAAAGGTATTAAAGTGGTAACTGGTGCAAAAGTATTACCAGAAACATTGGTAAAAGATAATGGAGTAACAATTCAAGCTGAACATAACGGTGAGAATAAAGAATTTAAAGCAGAAAAAATGCTTGTATCTGTAGGAAGACAAGCCAATACGCAAAATATTGGTTTAGAGAATACGGATATCGTTGTGGAAAAAGGATACATTCAAACAAATGAGTTTTATCAAACGAAAGAATCTCATATTTACGCAATTGGAGATGTAATCGGTGGCTTACAACTTGCTCACGTTGCTTCTCATGAAGGAATTGTTGCAGTAGAACATATTGCGGGCAAAGAAGTTACACCAATTGATTATTCTATGGTATCAAAATGTGTATATAGCAGTCCGGAAGTTGCTTCTGTCGGTTTAACAGAACAAGAAGCGAAAGAAAAAGGCTATAAGTTAAAAGTAGGTAAGTTCTCATTCCGTGCAATCGGAAAAGCACTTGTATACGGTGAATCGGATGGTTTCGTAAAACTTGTAGTTGATGAAGAAACAAATGACATTCTTGGTGTTCATATGATTGGACCACATGTAACAGATATGATTTCTGAAGCTGGTCTTGCAAGAGTACTTGATGCAACACCGTGGGAAGTAGCACATACAATTCATCCGCATCCATCATTATCTGAGGCGATTGGTGAAGCAGCATTAGCTGTAGATGGAAAAGCGTTACACGCATAAAAATGTGGATTTAGGAGGTTATGAAAAATGGCAGAAGTAAAAGAAAAGCGCCATGAAGAGCTTGGCTTAAGTGATGAGCAAGTATTAGAAATGTTCCGTACGATGTTACTTGCACGTAAAATTGACGAACGTATGTGGTTATTAAACCGCGCTGGTAAAATTCCATTCGTAATTTCTTGTCAAGGACAAGAGGCGGCACAAGTTGGAGCAGCATTCGCTCTTGATAGAGAGAAAGATTATGCATTACCGTACTACCGTGATATGGGCGTTGTACTAGCGTTTGGTATGACAGCTAAAGAACTTATGTTGTCTGCTTTCGCAAAAGCTGGAGATCCAAACTCTGGTGGTCGTCAAATGCCTGGTCACTTCGGTCAAAAGAAGAATCGTATTGTGACAGGGTCATCTCCAGTAACAACGCAAGTACCACACGCGGTTGGTATTGCATTAGCTGGAAAAATGGAAAAGAAAGATTTAGTAACGTTTGTTACATTCGGAGAAGGTTCTTCTAACCAAGGTGATTTCCATGAAGGTGCAAACTTTGCTGGTGTACACAAGTTACCTGTTATTTTCATGTGTGAAAATAATAAATACGCAATCTCAATTCCAGTTGAAAAACAATTAGCATGTAAGAATGTATCAGATCGTGCAATTGGTTACGGTATGCCTGGATATACAATAGACGGAAACGATCCGCTTGCAGTATATAAAGCTGTAAAAGAAGCTGCAGACCGCGGTCGTCGTGGTGAAGGCCCAACTTTAATTGAAACAGTATCATATCGTTTAACAGCACATTCTAGTGACGACGATGATCGTGTTTATCGTGATAAAGAAGAAGTAGAAGAAGCAAAGAAAAAAGATTCAATTATAACATTTGCTGCTTATTTAAAAGAAGCTGGCGTGTTAACTGAGGAATCTGAAAAACAAATGTTAGACGAAATTATGCATATCGTAAATGAAGCAACAGAATATGCAGAAAATGCTCCGTATGCAGCACCTGAAGATGCATTGAAGCACGTATACGCAGAATAGGGGGGAACGTTTCATGGCTGTAATGTCTTATATTGATGCTATTACATTAGCAATGCGCGAAGAAATGGAACGCGATGAGAAAGTATTCGTTTTAGGTGAAGATGTTGGTAAAAAAGGTGGCGTATTTAAAGCGACACACGGTTTGTATGATCAATTTGGTGAAGATCGTGCGCTTGATGCACCGCTTGCAGAATCTGCAATTGCTGGGGTAGCAATTGGTGCGGCAATGTATGGTATGCGTCCAATCGCTGAAATGCAGTTTGCTGACTTCATCATGCCGGCAGTAAACCAAATTGTTTCTGAGGCAGCAAAAATTCGTTATCGTTCTAATAATGATTGGACTTGTCCAGTTACAATTCGTGCGCCATTTGGCGGGGGGGTTCACGGTGCATTGTATCATTCACAATCTGTGGAAGCGATGTTTGCAAACCAACCAGGTTTAAAAATTGTTATCCCTTCTACACCATATGATGCAAAAGGCTTATTAAAAGCAGCAATTCGTGATGAAGATCCAGTATTATTCTTTGAACATAAACGTGCATATCGTTTAATTAAAGGTGAAGTGCCAGAAGATGATTACGTATTACCAATCGGAAAAGCAGATGTAAAACGCGAAGGTGATGATATTACTGTTATCACGTACGGATTATGTGTTCACTTTGCACTTCAAGCAGCTGAAAAGTTAGCGCAAGATGGCATCTCTGCACACGTTCTTGATTTACGTACTGTATATCCATTAGATAAAGAAGCAATTATTGAAGCAGCTTCTAAAACAGGTAAAGTTCTTCTTGTAACAGAAGACAATAAAGAAGGAAGTATTATGAGTGAAGTGGCAGCAATTATTGCTGAAAACTGTCTGTTTGATTTAGATGCACCAATCGCACGTCTTGCAGGTCCAGATGTTCCAGCAATGCCATATGCACCAACAATGGAAAAATTCTTTATGGTAAATCCAGATAAAGTTGAAAAAGCAATGCGTGAACTTGCGGAATTTTAATCGGGGGGACTATACATGGCTGTAGAAAATATTACAATGCCTCAGCTCGGGGAGAGCGTTACAGAGGGTACAATTAGTAAATGGCTCGTTAATGTTGGCGATCACGTAAACAAATATGATCCGCTTGCAGAAGTAATGACTGATAAAGTGAATGCTGAAGTACCATCTTCTTTCACTGGTATTGTGAAAGAGTTAATCGCTGGTGAAGGTGATACGTTAGCTGTAGGTGAAGTAGTTTGTGTGATTCAAGTAGAAGGCGCAGATGAAGTAGCAGCGACAGCTGTTGAGGAGAAAACAAAAGAAGAACCAAAGGCAGAAGTAGCTACGCCTGAAAAAGCACCGAAAGCAAAACAACCAACTGATGGAAAACCTCGTTTTTCACCAGCTGTGTTAAAACTTGCGGGCGAACATAACGTTGATTTAGATCTAGTAGAAGGTACGGGAGCAAACGGCCGTATCACTCGTAAAGATATTTTAAAGCTAGTGGAATCAGGAAATATTCCGCAAGCAGGTGCGGCGAAGAAAGAGGAAGCGGTAGCGGCAGTAGTAGAAGCGCGTCCAGAAGCACCAAAAGCAGCGCCAGTAGCACAAAAAGTAGAAGCTGCGAAACCAGTTTCTGTACCAACAATGCCTGGCGATATCGAAATTCCAGTAACAGGTGTGCGTAAAGCAATTGCAGCGAACATGTTACGTAGTAAACATGAAGCGCCACACGCTTGGATGATGATTGAAGTAGATGTGACAAACCTTGTGTCATACCGTAATTCAATTAAAGGCGATTTCAAAAAACGCGAAGGCTTTAACTTAACATTCTTTGCTTTCTTCGTAAAAGCAGTAGCACAAGCGTTAAAAGAGTATCCTCAAATCAATTCAATGTGGGCTGGCGATAAGATCGTTCAGAAGAAAGATATTAACCTTTCTATCGCTGTTGCAACAGAGGATGAACTATTTGTACCAGTAATTAAACACGCGGACGAGAAGACAATTAAAGGTATCGCTCGTGAAATTACAGAACTTGCAGGAAAAGTACGTACGAAATCGTTAAAAGCGGACGAAATGCAAGGCGGAACATTTACAATTAATAACACAGGGTCATTCGGTTCCGTTCAATCTATGGGTATTATTAATTACCCACAAGCGGCTATTTTACAAGTTGAATCAATTGTAAAACGCCCAGTAATTATGGAAAATGGCATGTTCGGTGCTCGCGACATGGTTAACTTATGTTTATCACTTGATCACCGTGTACTAGATGGCCTAATTTGTGGTAAGTTCTTAGGACGTGTAAAAGAAATTCTAGAAAACACGTCAGAAAATAATACATCTGTCTATTAATAAAAAGCTCGCTTATGCGAGCTTTTTATCGTCTTATTTCTTCATTTGCATCCCTACTATATGTACAACACTTTTCCTGGCAATCTTACAATGAACGAGTATGTATTAGAAATTTACGAAAATACATTGCTGATATAGGGTATATAGATATAAAATAAGAAAAGAATAATTTTTTGGCAAATCTTACTGACGAAACTGTAGTATAATATATTGTATTGTATGAAAAAGAGAGTTATTCTATATAAGTGTTTTATAGATAATGTGTAATCAGTCGTCAAAACATGAAGAATGTTGACTCCTGGTTTTTTATTTTGCTGTAACAATGTTTCAGGAGGATGTCATGAAAAGAAGTACCGAGTTTCTAAAAAGTTTAGATGTAAAATTAATATTAATTTTGTTTGCATTATGTGTTACGAGTATAGCTGCTATATATAGCAGTCAACAAACTGGCCAATATGGGGCTGAGAATTTTGCTTTGAAACAAGGTCTTAACTACATAATTGGAATTGTAATGTTGCTTCTTGTTGCAAGTGTTGATTCGGATCAGCTACAAAAACTATCTTGGCCATTGTATATTGCTACATTTGCTTCGATTATTTTATTGAAGATATTACCAGTTTCGAACTTTACACCTGAAATACTTGGGGCAAAAAGATGGTTTAGGTTTCCAGCAATTGGAGCTATTCAGCCATCGGAGTTTTTCAAAATTGCACTGGTTATGCTAGTAGCAAATTTAGCAGTAAAACATAATACGCAGTATATAGTTCGAACATTTAAAACAGACCTAATACTAATAGGGAAGGTAATGTTAGTAGCTATTCCTCCTACGGCTGTTGTATATAGCCAACCGGATACAGGGATGGTGTTCTTATATGCCGCTGCAATTGCATGTATTTTATTTATGTCAGGTATTCAGAAGAAATTGATAGCGTTATGTACAGTTATTCCGGTGACTGTATTATCTACGTTAATATTTATTTACGTAAGGTATGAGGATTTCTTCTTTAATAATTTAGTTACGTTACTAAAACCTCACCAACAATCACGTATTGTAGGTTGGTTAAATCCATTTGAAAATGCAGATCAAGGTTATCAAACGCAGCAATCGATTTTAGCTGTAGGTAGTGGCGGTATGGAAGGGAAAGGATTTGGCGAAGGGAACGTCTATATCCCTGAGAAGCATACTGACTTTATTTTCGCTACAATTGCTGAAGAAGGTGGATTTATCGTAGCAGCGTTAGTTGTCTTCTTGTTCCTATTACTACTATATCGAACAATTATTATCGGTTATTCTGCTGATAATTTATTCGGTACATTATTATGTGCTGGAGCAATTGGGATATTAACGGTTCAAATATTCCAAAACATCGGTATGATCGTTGGATTAATGCCTGTAAAAGGGATTGCATTACCTTTCTTATCGTATGGGGGAAGTTCCTTGTTCTCAAATATGATTATGATGGGTCTTATATTATCGGTACGAAAAACGTATAAAAAGTATATGTTTTCTGTTAAGTAAAAAAGCTGATTCGTT
>NZ_BOQB01000055.1 GCF_018332475.1 Bacillus sanguinis
ATAATTTACTCCTAGAATTAAGGTGGAGACATATCAATTTATATAAAGTGCAAACAAAAAATATTGATTGTAAAGTCGTAGTTTATACTATTTATTTGAGTTTAAGCGTATATCTTTTAAGAGGATATACCAAGTTCTTTTATTTAGATAATTACTTGAAACTTGAATGGGAAAAACATGATCAAGCCCCCATTCTAATTCGTTTATTTCATTTTCAAGTCCTGTTGGATAGAGTAAAAGGATCTTAAAATTATTTTTAACAATATTTGATAAAACTGTTTGTAATTCTAGTGCTTCAGTCAAGTTTCCGCCCCATCTAACAAATAAAATGGATTGTGAATTATAAATTATTTTGTAAAGATTATCAATTCTTCGATCTAATTTTTGTTTAAAATCATGGTATGTGATGAACCAATCTTCATTTGGAATAACAGGGAAATCATGATAAGATGTTACGTTATATTTTGTGTCTTTTATAATATGAGAAAAAACAGGTTGTATCACACCATCATTAAACACAACATTTTGATCCGGCATTGCGTGCATGTTTTTTAACTCCATAAAGTCTATAAAGTTATTTTTCAATAATTCGTTGATAGAAGAAAGATCCGGTGATACAAACCAATCTAGAGGACCTGAATATTTCCGCAACCTATATTTTTTTAGATGAATAGCAGTATAACAATTTTCCCCTAAACTAATAACATCATCATACATTCCTTGAAGTTTTTTCATTTCCAATACAATCATCCTTTTTTGGAAAAATAGAAGGTATATATATTCTAAAAAGCGTTATTATGACACAGAATATGCTTTTGAAAAATAGGAGAACTAATTCATTATAAATAATATATGTATGTATAAAACCTTATGTGAAAAGGCTCACGGGAGGATAAACTAAAGCATATTTCGGGTTATATACTATTTGTTGAGGTAAGAATTGTGTGTGATAATTAATGGTGTTTTATAAAAAAAAGGGGAAAAACAGAATTATATTGAAGTGAGTTGTGAGTAAATTATAATTTGAAATTGAGCGGAAATAAGAAGCCCCAGTTGCTTCATTATGCAACTGGGGTATTTTTTAATCTCTTCCTAACTTAATTATATCATGTAAATCAAGTTCGAAATAGACTGTTTATTTGCATTTACTACTGCTACAATCAAGAACACATGCAAAGTAAGGAGAGATGTTACATGAGTTCTTTCGTTCTCGATTTTCAGGAAATAGAAAACACGCAGCTTTCGCTTGTTGGTGGAAAAGGTTTGAATTTAGGGGAGTTAACAAATATTCAAGGAATACAAGTACCAGAAGGATTTTGTGTTACAACAGTAGGATATGAAAAGGCCGTCGAGCAAAATGAAGAGTTGCACACTTTGTTGCAGCAGCTAAAAAAGCTGAAACGTGAAGACCGAGCTCAAATTGGTGAGATTAGTAAGAAGATTAGGGAAGTCATTATGGCAGTAGAAATCCCTACTGATGTAGTGGAAGCAGTGGCTCATTATCTCTCACGTTTTGGAAATGAACATGCGTATGCCGTGCGTTCTAGTGCTACGGCTGAAGATTTACCGTATGCCTCGTTTGCTGGTCAACAAGATACGTATTTAAATATCACCGGAAAAGAAGCGATTTTGCAGCATATAAGAAAGTGCTGGGCTTCTTTATATACAGAGCGAGCAGTTATGTACCGCATACAAAATAGTTTTGAACATAATCAAGTTTCTATATGTGTTGTCATTCAAAAAATGGTTTTCCCGCAGGCTTCGGGCATTTTATTTACTGCTGATCCAGTTACTTCTAACCGAAAGGTGTTATCAATCGATGCCAGTTTTGGGCTGGGAGAGGCATTGGTATCAGGAGTGGTCTCTGCCGATAATTATAAAGTAAAAGAAGGCGAAATTACCGGAACGATGATAGCAACTAAAAAATTAGCTATTTATGCTCTAAAAGAGGGCGGAACAGAGACGAAACAGATTGATCCAGCTCAGCAAAAGCTTCAAACATTGTCTGAACAACAAATTTTACAGTTAGCACAGATCGGAAGGCAGATCGAAGCTTATTTCGGTTGTCCGCAAGATATCGAATGGTGTTTAGTTGATGATGCATTTTATATTGTCCAAAGCAGGCCAATCACGACTTTATATCCAATTCCGGAAGCAAATGATCAGGAAAATCATGTGTATGTATCGGTTGGTCACCAACAAATGATGACTGATCCTTTGAAGCCATTAGGAATGTCTTTATTTCAGTTAACATCCTTTGGACCGAGGTTTCAAGCTGGGGGAAGGCTGTTTGTTGATGTTGCACAAAGATTGGCTTCGCCTACTAGTAGAGAACTTTTATTAAATACGATAGGGAATTCGGAACCACTTATTAAAGATGCATTAACGACTGTAGTCGAGCGAGATGATTTTATTAAATTGTTACCAGATGATGAAAAAGAAAAGAGTGTTGGTAAAAGCGGACCACCTGTAAGCTTGCAACCACAAATCGAAAACAATCCGGCAATCGTTATGGATTTAATAAAGAAGAGTCAAGCATCAATCGAAGAGTTAAAACGAAACATGCAAACGAAATCAGGGGTGGATGTACTTGATTTTATTTTGGAAGATATTCAGCAATTAAAGAAAATACTATTTCATCCGCAAAGTATGGCTGTCATTATGGCAGGTATGAATGCTTCAACATGGATCAATGAAAAGATGGAGCAATGGCTAGGTGAAAAGAATGCAGCAGACACGCTTTCTCAATCTGTACAAAATAATATTACGTCTGAAATGGGTTTAGCATTAATGGATGTTGCTGATGTGATTCGGCCGTATCCAGAAGTTATTGCGTATTTACAACATGTAGAAGATGATAGCTTTTTAAATGAACTAGTTCAGTTTAAAGGTGGGGAGAAAGCTCGAGGTGCTATTTCTGCTTTTCTAAATAAATACGGAATGAGATGTAGCGGAGAAATTGACATTACGAAAACACGCTGGAGTGAAAAGCCAACTACTATTATCCCGATGATTTTAAATAATATAAGAGATTTTGAAGCGGGTGCGAGTAAACGGAAGTTTGAAGAAGGGCTGCAAGAAGCTTTGAAAAAAGAAGAAGAGTTAGTAGATCGATTGCAGCACTTACCGGATAGTAAACAAAAAGTAGAAGAGACGAAGCGAATGATTCGCAATATCCGTAATTGTATCGGCTATCGTGAATATCCAAAATACGGCATGATTAATCGTTATTTTATATATAAGCAGGCATTATTGAAAGAAGCTGAGCAACTTGTGCAAAGCGGTGTCATTCATGAAGTCGATGATATATACTATCTAACTTTCGAAGAGCTTCACGAAGTTGTTCGAACGAATAAACTAGATTACGAGCTTATCCAAAAACAAAAAAATGATTACAAATTATATGAAAAACTAACACCTCCCCGCGTTATGACGTCTGATGGAGAAATCATTACAGGTAAATATAAACGAGAAAACCTCCCGTCTGATGCCATTGTAGGTCTGCCTGTTTCTTCAGGAGTAATAGAGGGAAGAGCACGCGTTATTTTAAGCATGGAAGAAGCAAATTTAGAAGAGGGCGATATATTAGTTACTGCTTTTACTGATCCTGGCTGGACACCATTGTTTGTGTCTATAAAAGGGTTAGTGACCGAAGTCGGTGGACTTATGACGCACGGGGCAGTGATTGCACGTGAATATGGATTACCAGCAGTTGTTGGAGTAGAGAATGCTACAAAGCTAATAAAAGATGGGCAACGAATTCGGGTAAATGGAACAGAAGGGTATATTGAAATGTTGTAATGAAATAAAAGATCATCCGCTATTATAGTGGATGATCTTTTCATATATACTTGACTTATTTCTTTAAACCAGCTGCATAAAAAGGTCCATGAACTGCGATTGTTGATAAAATATGAGCAATTTCCTCAGGTGTTTCTTTTTGCCCGTTATTTAACCATTGCTGAATAACACCAATATGAGCAGATGCCATATAAGAAGCTAAGTATTGGCTTGGGACAAGTAAATTCTCTTTATTAATGAGAGCACCATTCGTATCTTCAAATAGTGTTTTCCACATAAAGTCTTTCAGCTTTGTTTGGAAAGATAAATCTCCTTTTGGACTAAGTACAGCTTTCATAAAATCACTATTTTCATTTAGAAATTCAAGAATAGAAGTGATAAGTAGAAATGGCATTGTTGGGGAAGGATTTGATCCAAGATCTGCAATTACTTCTGGAAATTTCTGTTTTGCAATGCTAGAAAACTCATACATAATTTCTTCTTGGCATTTCGTCATTAAATCAAATTTATCTTGATAATGCGCATAGAAAGTACCGCGATTAATGTTTGCTTTCGTTGTAATATCTTTCACCGTAATGGCGTCAAATCCTTTTTCTTCAATTAATTCCACAAATGCATTTCGTATGGCAGTTTTCGTACGAACAACACGTAAATCTAAATTACTATCACGCAAAGTATATCCCTCCTTCATTTTAGCCAACACATTTCAAGGATGTGTATGATAACCGACACATTTACGATTTTTGATTATTGTATAAAGCTCACCTCGAACATATAATTCAAAATATAAATAAACAACACGTTGTTGGTTATTATAAATCAAATGTAAGGAGGAGAAAAGAGAATGTTTAAAAATAAACTTTTATTGTTATCACCAGTTATTGCACTACTAGTTGTTTTTATTTTTTCGTTAACGTTATTTCCAACCGTTCAACCGCAGCTAAAAAACTTACCAATCGCAATTGTAAATGAGGATCAAGGGGTAGAGATTCCGAATCAACCGAAGATGAACATGGGGCAAACGATTGTTGATAATATGAAAAAGACATCAAAATCAGATGAAGAACCTGCGGTGAAGTGGGTAGAGGTGAAAAATAAAGAGGCAGTTCAAAAAGGATTAAATAATCAAGAGTATTACGCAGCATTAGTTATTCCGAAAGACTTTAGCACAAAACAATCATCATTACGAACACCACAGCCATCTTCGCCAGAGGTAGAAATATTCATCAATCAAGGAATGAATACAGCTGCATCAACTATGGCAGGACAAATGTTAAATACTGTAGTTGATAATATGAACAACAATGTTCGTATACAACTATTAGAAGGATTGAAAGCAAAAGGGGCTGCTTTAACAACAGACCAAGCTGCGAAATTAGTAACACCGATTACTAAGAAAGTGACAAACGTAAATGAAATCGGCAAAAATAGTGCGAACGGTAACTCACCAATTTCATTATTCCAGCCGTTATGGATCGCAAGTTTAGCAAGTGCAGCAATTATCTTTATTGCGATAAGTAAAATGCCGATTCGTACAAAAAACGAAAATTTTGTATTAAAGCTAAAGCAAATTGTAACAGGCGCAATTGCCGCACTTGTAATTGGGTTCGGTCTTACATGGATTGCGGATGGAATAGTAGGACTAAATATTTCAAACTTCACTGATACGGCACTGTTTTTATCTATTACATCCTTTAGTTTTTTCTTAATGATATCGGCGGTACTTTCATTAGTCGGACTAAAGGGAATTGGTGTATTCGCACTCTTACTATTCTTCGGTGCACCGTTATTATCATTAGCGCCGGAAATGTTGTCGCCATTTTATCAAGATTGGGTTTATTCTTGGTTACCAATGAAATTTATGATCGAAGGCCTTAGAGAAATCTTCTTCTTCGGAAAAGGGTTAAGCTGGAGTACACCTCTTACCGTGCTTGTGTGGATTGGTGCGGTAAGCATGGTTATTATGTTAGCGACTGCTTTCAAACGTAGTGCAATAAAAGAATCTAAAGCTGAATTAAACGCTTAAAAGATAAAAAACGTTTCACTAGGAGTGAAGCGTTTTTTTGTTTAGATGTAAGCTAAGTAGCATAGAAGAGATATTTAAAAGTAGTAATTAATGGTGTTATATAATGAATGTATAACACAAAAACGACAATAACAGACGGACTTAGTAAGTTTCAAAAGAAAAGGAGATAGTGAATGAATCAAATTGATACTGGTTTAGTTAAAAGATTAATAGGGGAACAGTTTCCTGAATGGGCACATTTAGAGGTGAAACCTGTAAAGTTTAGTGGGCATGATAACAGAACATTTCACTTAGGGGATAAGATGAGTGTAAGATTGCCAAGTGATGCGGCATATGCACCGCAAGTAGAGAAAGAAAACAAGTGGCTTCCTATATTAAGTAAGGAGCTTTCTTTACCGATTTCTGCACCAGTTGCGAAAGGAAATCCATCTGAAGAGTATCCATGGCCTTGGTCTATTAATAAGTGGATAGAAGGAGATGCTGTAACGAAACAAAATGTTCGTGACTTAAATGAATTTGCGGCAAATTTAGGATCATTTTTAGTAGAATTGCAATCTATTGATGCGAGTAACGGACCGGTAGCTGGAGCACATAATTTTTACCGAGGTGGGCTTATATCTGTATATGATGGAGAGGCAAGAGGTGCTATTGAAAATAATAAGAATGTTTTTGATGAAATAGTATTAAAGCATCTTTGGGATTTAGCACTTCTGTCAACGTGGGAGAGTAAACCAGTTTGGGTTCATGGAGATGTTGCACCAGGAAATCTACTCGTTAAGGATGGAAAGCTTTGTGCCGTAATTGATTTTGGTATTTTAGGAGTAGGAGATCCTGCTTGCGATGCAGCGATGGCATGGACGTTTTTTGATAAAAGTAGTAGAAAGATATTTAAAGAAGTACTGTGCATAGGTGAAGAAACGTGGAATAGAGCGAGAGGATGGGCACTTTGGAAGGCGTTAATTACATATGATGCGAATAAGACTTGTAATAAGATAGTGGCAGAAGAATCGTATCATGTCATTCAAGTGATTGTGGATGATTATGGGAGGTAATAGAAAAAGCCTATTTTAAAATAGGCTTTTTCATATGACTAAATATTAGAAACCAAAAGAAGGAATCTAATGTAATTATACAGAATATTTAGATAAATAGGGGGTGTCGAATTTTGAGTGAAATTGAATTAAAAAGGAATGTAATTAAGACAGGGAGTGAGAAGAGGATTATTCTTCGTTTTATACTCGCTAGTCTAGTTGGGGTGTTTATGTTTTTCGTACCAGTTACGATAAACGGTGCTTCGTCCATTATGATTGATCATATCGTATCTTGGATTAGGGCGTCCGTTCCGAGCGTAGTACCTTATTACGCACTACTCGTTATGGTAGTGGGGGCAATCTATCCGTTTTATACGAAAAAATGGAATACGTCCCTCGTAGACATTTGTTTTTCTATTTTAAAAGTAGTTGGTGTCGTTTTTGGTGTACTATATTGTTTGAAAGTAGGGCCAGCTTGGTTCTTTGCGCCAGATGTAGGACCGTTTTTATATGAAAAATTAGTAATATCGGTAAGTTTACTCGTTCCAATTGGCTCGGCTTTTTTAGCGTTATTAGTCGGGTATGGATTACTTGAATTTATCGGTACGTTTTGCCGTCCAATTATGAGGCCGTTATGGAAAACACCTGGACGATCAGCGATCGATGCGGTTGCTTCCTTCGTTGGAAGTTATTCCTTAGCCTTATTAATTACGAATCGCGTGTATAAAGAAGGAAAGTATACGACAAAAGAAGCAGCGATCATCGCTACAGGTTTTTCTACAGTATCCGCAACATTTATGATCATCATCGCAAAAACATTAGACATTATGCATGTATGGAATGTTTATTTTTGGACTACTCTCGTTGTAACATTCATCGTAACTGCTATCACCGTAAGAATTCCACCACTTAGTAGAAAACCAGATACATATGTAACAGAAGAAGGGTTCCCAGAGCCTGTTTATAAGGAGAAAATGTTAGAACGCGCTTGGGAAGACGCGTTAGAAGTATCGAAATCTGCACCGAGTATCACGAAAAATATTGCAGTGAATTTAAAAGATGGATTTATTATGACGATGGGGATTTTGCCATCCATTATGTCAGTCGGATTAATTGGTATCGTCTTAGCAAAATTCACGCCAATATTTGATTGGATCAGTTATATTTTCTATCCATTTACGTGGGCTTTACAGCTTCCAGAAGCAGAACTAGCTGCTAAAGCGGCATCCGTTGGTATTGCAGAAATGTTTTTACCTTCTCTTCTAGTTGTAAGTGCACCACTTGTGACAAAGTTTGTCATTGCGGTTGTTTCGGTATCATCTATATTGTTCTTCTCAGCTTCTATTCCTTGTATTTTATCGACAGACATTCCGTTAAAAGTATCTGAACTTATTATTCTCTACGTACAAAGAACGATTTTAACGTTACTTATTATTACGCCGATTGCTTATTTGTTGCTTTAAAGTTAAAGATAAAGTTATAACAAAAGAAGCCTTCTGTAAAAGGAAGGCTTCTTTTGATTAAAAGCGGGGTATTTTTATTTATCTTTCGTATATGAAGTAATACTTCTTAAGAAGATTCCTAAACCTGCAAAAAAGAATCCTAAGCATAATAAGCTGCCTGGCGTTCCCCAAGTAATTTGATCTAGCATTTTTATCCCCTCCCATTTATCATTATATAGCATTTATTGGTAATTATCAAAATTTTCCTTTTTAAAGGTTGTTGATGAACCTTCCACCCTATACGAGAAGACTATATTTGAAAAGGAAGTCTTTAAAAAATATTCTATTATTCTTATAAAACGTTTCGGTTTCATATGATATAGTAACAACAAAGGGGGCTTACAAATGGAACTGATTCACGAAAGAGCAAAGTTACGGTTAATAGATAGTGATGATGTCGAAACTTTGTTTTCGATTGTAGAAGGAAATCGAGATATTTGGGCGTATTTAATCTCTAAAATGGATAGTGTGCAAGATATGCAGCAATACGTTCAAAAAGCGATACAAGGTTATGGAAAGGGTTCTCAAATACCTTTCGTTGTAGTGGATCAACAGACGAATACGATTGTAGGAAGTACACGTCTATACAATATTTCAGTAGAAGATAAAACAGTCGAGTTAGGACAAACGTGGTATCATCCAAGTGTGCAACGTACGAGTATAAATACAGAGTGTAAGTATACGCTTCTCCAGTATGCTTTTGAAAAATTGCATATGTTGAGAGTGCAAATTAAGACGGATGCAAGGAATGAAAAAGCACAACGAGCAATTGAAAGGTTAGGTGCAGTTAAAGAGGGCGTGCTTAGAAATGAAAGAAAATTGACAAACGGCTATGTGAGAGATGCAGTGGTGTATAGTATTATTTCGAGTGAATGGCCAGGCGTAAAAGAACAATTATTAGAAAAGTTAGAGTTGTATAAAGAAAAGCTATAATTCGTGTTTTGAAAGGTATATTGTTCGTGATGCATGAAAAATATACCTTTTTTCTTACAAAATGCTACTTTATTTTAATTCCTTTTGTTTCATCGTTCCCTTCTGAGAAAAAATTCGTTACAATGTAGTTGT